>NZ_WTYN01000006.1 GCF_009827535.1 Qipengyuania oceanensis
TTCAGGCCGCCCAGCAGGGCGACAACAACCGCCGGAACTCTAACTTAACCGGTGGACCACCCTAATGGGGCAGGTCAGCGTCGTGCCAAGGGCTCTCTAACTTTTGCAGGGCTGGTTGCTTTGCGATCCGCAGAACTCTTCGCTTTGGTCATTGAGTTGATCCCTGTCCTGATACCAACCCGCTTGAAATTGGATGCGTTAAACACGCGACGTTTGCGCACCTCGCAAAAATACGTCGGCGTAAGTCCACTACTCAGTCATTTGCGGAAGGGCAAATTTGATGTTGTCAGACTAAATTCACCGAGTTGAAAGCCAGTGCCAATTGGGTAGGCAGGGCACATGCCCAGACCCAAGAAACAAGCTAGTCCCTTTCGCTATTTCAACTCATCGCCTGAGGTTATTCGCTTGGTTGTGATGATGTACGTGCGCTTTCCGCTGAGCCTGCGGAATGTCAAAGACCTGCTGGCCGAACGCGGGATCGACATCTGTCACGAGACGGTTCGGATCTGGTGGAACAGATTTGGCCCTATGTTTGCAGCAGACATCAAGCGCCAGCGCATCAGTCGGATGCGCGGTTTCCGAAACTGGCGCTGGCATGTCGATGAGGTCTTCGTGCAGATCAACGGCGAAACCCATTACCTTTGGCGGGCGGTCGATCACGAAGGTGAGATCTTGGAAAGCTATGTCACCAAGAAACGCGACAAATCTGCGACCTTGCGGTTCTTCAAGAAGACCTTGAAACGCCACGGCAAGGTCGAAGCGATCGTCACAGATGGCCTGAGATCATACCCCGCAGCGATGCGCGATCTGGGAATTGACGATCGCCGCAAGATGGGCCGTTGGCTCAACAATCGGGTTGAGAATTCGCACTTGCCGTTCCGACGAAGAGAGCGCGCCATGCAACGATTTCGGCAGATGAAGTCGTTACAGAAGTTCGCCTCAGTTCATGCCAACGTCCACAACCACTTCAACTAAGACCGCCATCTCACCGATAGACAGACTTACAAAGCAAGCCGCTCAGCCGCCCTGGCTGAGTGGCAAAACCTCATGGCCTGAACCAACGTGTGGAAAGGGCAAGCTCTGCCAAGTGGAGAGCAGTTAGCGTTAGACTGACAGCACCGCCACTTGCATCCCCGAACAAACTTCCTCCGCGCCGGCCTGCGAAGCTCCCACGTGCCGGCCCGGTTTTGCTGCATCCACGCATCTATGGTATGCCTCTCGTGCCGGGTTGCGACTGAAGCGGGATGGACAGCATCCTGCCAGCGGGGCAATCCAATGAAACACCTTCAGAAAATGGGCGCATTGATTTGCGTCACCGTATCGACTTTGGCGCTGGCCGCGCCGCCGCCGGACAAAGGCGGCGGGGGCAAGGGTGGCGGAAACGGCGGAACCGATCCGACTGCGACATTCCAGCCGGAATTCGGAGGCGTCAGGATCGGGGGACGCAACAAGACCGACCAGTTCATTCTCAAGAACCGCGACGGATCAATCGAGGTGGTCGCGCACGAAGCGCCTTCAATCCAGGCGATCGACTTGTCTCCGGACTCTGCCGCCCTGATCGCCTACTTCAACGACAACGCGATCTACCTGCAATCGTGGTCGGCCGACCCCACATTCACGGTGTCGAGCGTCGATCTCGCCTATGCCAATCCCAGGGGGCTGGGTCCGCCTTCGTTCTCGCCCGATGGCAAGCGCATGGCCTTCCTGGAAATTGCCGAGAACAACAAGGTGGTCGTGTCGGTTTGCGAGATCAACCCGGTCGATCGCGATTGCGCGACCGTCTCCTCCGATAGCGTCTTCACGCAATGGAAGCTCAACTACGTTCACTTCCATCCCGACAGCAACAACCACGTGGTCATCTCGGCGAAGGAAATCGGCGTCGTGGACGACCGGGTCTACGTGCATGAATTGGGGAGCGGTTCTGCCCCATCCGGCCCCCTCAATCACGAGGTCACGGGCTTCGACGATGTCGGCCCGTCGCACGGAAGCAGCCCGCCCCTGCTGGTAACAAATACCGCCGGTGTGCCACGGTTCTTCAGCCTCGAGGATGGCAGCGAGCAATTCCGGAGCTTTTCCGGCGTCGGCTACGGATATCGCTTCAACTGCAGCAGCGACGCAGTGCTCTACCTCGAAACGGGTAGCGGCGGACCGACGCTCTCGGTTGCGCAACTCGACGGCGCGAGCGAGAAACTTGGCGGGAAGGGCTGGAATATAAACCGCGGGCACGACTGGATCCACAAGACCGATTGCCCCTGAACAGCCACGTCAGGCCGTTGCGCTGACCGACACCCCGCCGGCCAGGTATTCGAATTCGAAAGTGAGACGCTCGCAGGTTCTGCGGCGACGTCCTTCGGGCAGCAGGTCGACGGGCAAGCCCGCGTCAGCAGCGGCGCGGCCGACGATCGTTTGGATGAGCTGACCTTCCGGCCAGGCGGCGCAATAGCGCACCCGCCCGTTGCGCCAGCAGGCAATCGTGCCGTCGTCGCAAACCAGTTCGGCCTCCGCATCGCCTTCCAGCCGTTCGAGCCAGCGCGTCACGTTCCAACCTGCGCCGTTGTGAAAAAGGCCGGGCCGGAGCGTCTCGCTCAAGACCACGCGCCCGCCGACCAGATCGGCCAAGGGGCCGGGTGGCAGGCCCTCCGGTATGGCGAAATCCGCGTCGCGGCTGCCCGAGCGCGGGCCGATGATGACCTGCGAGGCCGAGCTTGCCAGGCGATCGGCCAGATCGTCAGGCACGATCGGCAGGCACGGGACCACGATCAGGCGATAGCCGTCGAGCGGCGCGTCGGGCGCGAGGATGTCGACATTGAGGCCCTGTCTGCGCAGCGCCTCATAACTGCGGAATGCCGCCCACAGGGCCGAGCAGCCTTCGCCCTGCGGCTGGATCTGCGTCATCCATTCGGCCGGATAGGAAAAGACGATGGCCGCGTGCTTCACGCCCGGACCCGGTTCGGCCCATGCATCGAGTTCCGTGGCGACCTGCTCGACCTCGGCGAACGCCGGTGCAGACGCGTCGTCCGGGCGCAGCAGGCCGGCATGCATCTGTTCCTGTGCCTTGGGAAACTGGCGCCAGCGGAAGTAGCTGACCAACTCCGCGCCATGAGCCAATGCCTCGAGCGTCCACAAGCGGACCATCCCGGGCAGGGGGGCCGGGTTGTGCCGCGCCCAGTTCACCGGACCCGGCTGCTGTTCGAGGACCGACCAGCGACCTTCCGCGCCGCGTCCGGCCGCGCAGCCGCGATAAAGGTCGTGGTGGAAAGCGGCGATGTCCGGGTGCCCGCTACGCGCAAAGGCGAGTTTTTCCTCGTCCGAGAAGCGGAACATCTCGAGGAAGCCGAGCGGATAGCTGTCCCACCCCAGCACGTCGAGATCTGCGGCAAGGTCGTGATGGTCGTAGCCGGTGTAGAACCCCATTGCATTGTGCATGATGTCGCGTCCCGGCGACAGCGCGCGCAGTATGTCCACTTGCACCCTGTTGAATCGCACCACCTGGTCGGAGGAGAAACGCCGGAAGGCGAGCCAATGCGCCGGGTTCGCTTCGGTCACGGTCAGGTTCGGCAACTCGATCTCTTCGAACGAGCGCGCCTCCATCGACCAGAAGACATTGCCCCATGCTTCGTTAAGCGCATCGATCGAGCCGTAGCGCTCGGCGAGCCACGACCGGAACGCATCGCGCGCCGCGGTCGAGAAACTCTGGACCGTGTCGTGGCAGCCGTATTCGTTGTCGGTCTGCCAGCCGACCACGCCTTTGTGCCTGCCATAGCGATCGGCCACGGCGCGGGTGATCCGCGCCGCTTCCTCGCGATAGCCGTCGTGACTGAAGCAATAATGCCGCCGCGAACCGAAGCCGCGCGGCCTGCCCTGCGCATCGAGCGCGATCATGTCCGGCATCCGGTCGACGAGCCACTTGGGCGGTGTGGCGGTAGGTGTGCCGAGAATGATGCCGAGGCCTGCCTCGTGCAGCTTATCGATCGCTTGGTCGAGCCAGTCCCAGTCGAACCTGCCGGGTTCCGGCTCGATCCTGCTCCAGGCGAATTCGCCGATCCGCACGCGCGAGAGACCGAGCTCGGCCATCCGCTTGGCATCGCGGGGCCACATGTGCTGCGGCCAGTGCTCCGGATAATAACAGACCCCAAGCCGCATCGTCGAAGATCCTCCCTCTCGAAGCGCCGCAATCCTTGCAAAACCTTTGCCCGTCAATCGCAACTATCGACAAGGCGGAACGCGCGGCACACTCGCCAAGCCCGTTTGGCGGCGATATGGCGCTTGCGGAGAGAGGGGAGCTGCGATGGAGAATACCGGCGCCATCGGGAGTGCGTTGCAGATCGGGGTCTTCGCCGGGCTGACCGCGCTGGTCGGCCTGCTGACCTGGTGGAAAGTCCGCAAGGCAAAGCACGACGGTAGCGAGCAGGACGTCTATCTCGCGGGGAAGGGCCTCAGCTGGCTATTTGTGGCCGGGGCGATCACGCTCACCAACCTCTCGACCGATCAGCTGGTCGGCATGAACGGCAACCAGATGCTGTTGCTCGCATGGTGGGAGATTGCCGGGTTCGTGGGACTGATGGCAATCGCGTTCGTTTTCGTGCCGGTCTACTATCGCTACAATTGCACGACGGTGACCGAGTTGCTCGAGCGGCGCTATGACGGACGTTCGATCCGCACGCTGATCTCGGCCATTTTCATTGCCGGCAATTTGCTGATCTACCTGCCGGCGGCGCTTTATTCGGGGGGACTGTTCCTGCAGTCGCTGTTCGGTGACGCCGTTCCGCTGATGGTCTTCGCCATTACGCTGGCGCTGATCGGCGCGGCCTACACCATCTTCGGCGGCCTGCGGGCCGTCGCGGTAATGGACACCTTCGCCGGGATCGGAATCCTGTTCCTCGCGCTGGTGATCGTCTTCCTCGCGCTCGCGGCGGTCGACTTCGACATCGTGACCGGCGTGCCGCCCGAACGGCTGAGCATGGTCGGCGCGGCGGACAGCCCGATCCCGTTCCACACGCTGTTCACGGGCATGGCCTTCATCCAGATCTTTTACTGGTCGACCAACCAGAACATCACGCAAAAGGCGATGGCCGCGCCGACCGTGCGCGAGGCACAGAAGGGCGTCTTCGCCGCAGCCGCAGTCCGCATCCTGATCGTCCCGCCGATCGTCGTGATACCGGGCGTAGTCGCCTACAAGCTGTTCGGCGACATCGGCGACGTGGCCTATGGCAGGCTCGTCGCAGAGGTGTTGCCCGGTTGGCTCTCGGGGGCCTTCGCAGCGATGGTGGCTGCCGCCGTCATCACCACATTCAGCGCCGTGCTCAATTCCACGATCGCGCTCTATTCCGTCGATTTCCACGAACGCTATGTCGGCCATGTCACCAACCACTGGCGGCTGGCGGCAGTCATGTCGGCACTTGTGACGGTCGTCGCGATCGCGATGGTGCCGGTGTTCCAGAATGCGGAGAGCATCATCAACCTGCTGCAGCAGTTGAATGGCCTGTCCTCCATGCCGATCCTGTCCGCGTTCATTGCGGCGCTGCTGTTCCGCAACGTCGCTGCCACTTCTGCGATCGTGGGAGTGGTGTGGGGCGTTGCGCTCTACGGTGCGTACACCTTCTGGTTCGAACCCTCCGGCTTGATCGCGATGCATTACATCGATTTCATGGTCATAACGCTGGTGACATCGGTGCTGGCGGCGCTCGGCTTCAACCGGCTGGTGCTGGGCCGGCGGGCCGAGTTCATCGGCCTTGCGCTGTTTCGCGGCGACGAGGCGATGCGGCCGGCAGCGGACTGACCCATGAAGGCTGCGCCGCTCATCCAGTTGCACGGCGAGGAATGGAGCCTCGTCCTCGAACGGCGCGACGGTCGACAACCCGTCTGGCGGCATTTCGGACCGCGGGTCGATCCGGGAGATCTGCCCAGGCTCGAGGACCTTCGTGCGCCCGCACATTTCTCGCTGCAGGGCGATTTCGCGATGCCACTATTCCCGGTGGCTGCAGAAGGCTGGTTCGGTCCGCCAGCGCTCGAGGCCGTCGGCGAGGACGGCCGGGCAATCACCCTCGATTTCGACGAAACGGCAGTTGCACATGACGGCAACGCGCTCGAGATAGAGCTGCTTGACGGGTCTGCGGGGATCGCGGTCGCCATCGCCTTTCGTCCGACCGGTGGCGGCGGACTGCAGGCGCAGACCCGGATCGAGAACCGGTCCGGAGCGCCGCTGACGCTGATCCGCCTCGCGAGCCTGGTCTTTCCGCTCGCTAGCGGCATGCGCGAGATCGTGTCGTTCCGCGGCGTGTACGGCGCGGAGTTCGCCGAGTGCCGCGAGGCGATGCCGGAGCACGCCTGGATACGCGAGACGCGGCGCGGCCTGCCCGGCCATGGCGGGCCATGCGGATGCTATGTCATGGGAGAGGCCACCGGCTGGCATTCGGGCTTCGCGGTGGCGTTACAGCTCGCTTGGTCGGGCGATGCGCGGCTGGCGATCGAGCGCGATGACGAGGGGTTCTGGACCTGTGCGGCAGAAGCCGCAATGCAGCCGGGCGAACTGGTGCTCGGACCGGGCGCAAGCCTGGCCGCTCCGCCGGTGCTTCTCGCCCTTTCCACTGCCGGTCGTAACGGAGCAATGGCCCAGATGCACGGTGCCGTGCGAGAGCGGATCGACTGGCCAGGGGGATCGGCAAATCCGCGCCCGGTGCATCTCAACAGCTGGGAAGCGTGCTATTTCGCGCATGACCGAAGGCGCATCGTCGAACTGGCGCAGGCCGCCGCCGACATCGGCGCGGAACGCTTCGTGCTCGATGATGGCTGGTTCAAGGGGCGTAACGACGATCGGGCGGCCCTGGGCGACTGGAACGCGGACCCGGAAAAATATCCCGAAGGCCTTGCACCGCTGGCCGAGGAGATCCGGGCCATGGGCCTGGGCTTCGGCGTGTGGGTCGAGCCGGAAATGGTCAATCCGGACAGCGATCTCCATCGCGCGCAACCCGACTGGGCTCTCTCGCTGGAGGGCAGGGCCAGTCCCACGGCGCGCAACCAGCTGGTGCTGGACATGCGCCGAGCGGAAGTGCGCGACTACCTGTTCGACCGGATCGACGCGTTGCTGCGTGAAATACCGATCGAATATCTCAAGTGGGACCACAACCGCGAGCACATGCCCACGGGCGGCGCGGAGCAGGTCCGGGGAATTTACGCACTGCTCGACCGGCTGAGGCTGGCGCATCCCGGGGTCGAGATCGAAAGCTGCGCGGCGGGCGGCGGCAGGATCGATGCGGGAATCGCGGCCTACGTCCATCGCTTCTGGACCAGTGACAATCTCGATGCCGTGGCGCGCGTTTCGATCCAGCGCGGGTTTCTCGCCTTCATGCCGCCGGAACTGATGGGCACGCACGTCGGTGCACGTCCCGCCCACTCGACCGGACGATCGCAGCCGCTGAATTTCCGCGCTGCCATCGCCTGCCAGGGTCACTTCGGGATCGAGCTCGATCCGCGCAGCCTGTCTACGGGCGATCGCGACGAGCTTCGCCGGTGGGTCGGCTTCTACAAGCGCTGGCGTCCGGTGATCCATGGCGGTCGCTCATGGCTGGGCGAGGGCGGCGACGGAATCGTGTGGCAGGCCCAGGGCAACGAACGCGAATTGCTCTTGTGGGTCGTGCGCCGCGATCACGGGTCAGATCGGCGCGCGCAACCGCTTCGCCTGCCCTTCGCCGACGGTGGTCACTGGTCGGTGCGACTTCTGCGCCATGCCGGGACGACGACCATGATGACGCCGCGGCCCGGCGCGGCAATCGCCGCCATGCGCGAGGAACCAGCCGTGTTTACCGGCAGCTGGCTGGCTCACAACGGCTTGCCGGTGCCCTCGCTCTCCGCCGAAAGCGCCTTGATCTATCATCTGGAGAAAGCGTCGTGAGTCTCGATCCGCCCCATCGCCGCAAGAACCTGCTGACCGGCGAATGGGTGCTGGTCAGCCCCCAGCGCATGAACCGGCCCTGGCAGGGGGAGCGAAAGAGCACGGCTGCGGCCGCAAGGGCATCGCACGATCCGGATTGCTACCTGTGTCCGGGAAATCTGCGGTCCGGGGGACAGCACAATCCCGCCTACGACGCGGTTTTCACGTTCGCGAACGACTTTCCGGCGCTGGAAGCGCGTGAAACTTCCCCGGTCGAGCCCGGCGGGTTCTTCCAGGAAATGCCCGCACGGGGCGAGGCGCGGGTGATCTGCTATTCGCCCGACCATTCCGCGACGCTTGCCGGGATGGAGGATCCCCAGCGCCGTGCCGTGATCGAGGAGTGGTGTCGGCTCTCCGCTGAACTCGGCGCGCGCTGGGACCACGTGCAGATCTTCGAGAACAAGGGCGCGATGATGGGCGCTTCCTCTCCGCATCCGCACGGGCAGGTCTGGGCGAGCGATTACGTGCCGACGCTGGTCGAGCGGGAGGACGCCTGCCAGCGCAAGGCCGACGGCTCGCTGCTCGCAAATGTCATCGCGGCCGAGGACGAGGCGAGCGAACGCATCGTCGCGAGCAATGCTCACTGGCAGGCAGTGGTCCCGCACTGGGCGGCCTGGCCCTTCGAAGTGCTGCTGATCGCGCGGGATGATGTACGCCGTCTCGAAGAGCTTACCTACGATGCGCGCGATGCCCTTGCCGCCATCCTGGGCCGCGTGCTGACCGCCTATGACAGGCTGTTCCTCACCGACTTTCCCTATTCGATGGGCTGGCACGGGGCGCCCCATGCGCTCGGCGAAGACTGCGCACACTGGCGGTTGCACGCCCATTTCTACCCGCCGCTGCTGCGATCGGCCGAAATCCGCAAGCACATGGTGGGCTTCGAACTGCTGGCGGAAACCCAGCGCGACCTGACGCCCGAGGCGGCCGCCGAGCGCTTGCGGAGATTGATGTGATGCTTGCTTCCGACCGGGCGCGGGAAGCGTTCCGGGCTCAATTCGGTGCCGAAGCCGAAGGCCTGGTCTTCGCACCCGGGCGGGTCAATTTGATCGGCGAACACGTCGACTACAATGACGGGCTGGTGCTCCCGATGCCGCTGACGCAGGGCACATGGGTTGCCTGGGGGCCGGGCGCGGTGGGCAACGGCGTGGAGGTTCATGCCGCCGATCTCGATGAAACCGACAGCTCCCTTCTCGCAGATGCAGGCCCCGGTATTGCCGGGAGCTGGCAGTCCTACGTGCGCGGCATGATCGAGCTGTGGCCGTCATCGACCGCACCGCTTCGGCTGGCGATCGCGGGGGATCTGCCGCGCGGATGTGGCCTTTCATCTTCCGCATCGCTGTGCATCGCGGTGGGCAGGGCGCTCGAAAGCGCCAGCGGCACAAGGCTCGATGCCGAAACCATGGCGCGCCTCGCGCAGCGCGTGGAGCACGAGTTTGCCGGTGTCGCCTGCGGAATCATGGACCAGATGGCAATCGCGGCGGGCAAGCCCGATCACGCGCTGTTCCTCGATTGCCGGGATCTCGGCTATCGCCACATCCGCTTTCCCGATGCTTGGACGTTTCGGATCGTCCAGTCCGGCGTGACGCGCGGTCTTGTTGACGGCGAATACAACGCCCGCCGCCAGCAGTGCGAACAGGCTTGCGAGAAGCTGGGTGTGGCGAGCCTGCGCGACGTGAACCCGGAGCAGTTTTCCGCGGCCAGCCTGCCGGAACCGGCGGCATCGCGCGCCCGCCACGTCGTGAGCGAGATCGAACGCACGCGCCAGGCTGCCGAGGCGCTCGATCGCGGTGACATCGCCAGCTTCGGAGCATTGCTGAATGCAAGCCATGCTTCGCTGCGGGACGACTTCGAAGTGAGTCACCCGGTGGTCGACGCGATCGTCGAACGACTGCAAAAGGAAATCGGCGAAGGTGGCGGGGCGCGCATGACCGGCGCGGGATTTGGCGGGGCCGTCGTCGCAGTACATCGGCGGGACGAGGCCACCTGAGCGGTCGCGCCGATCAATCGTCGCGCCGACAGGCCTCGAGTGCTTCGACGATCAGCCCGGGTTCGGCATAGGCGAGCAGTCGCCCGCCGTGCGGCACCATATCGACCGAGGCATCGGGCAAAAGCGCGCTCCAGTAGTCGAGCATGTCCTGCGGATCGCTGAAAGTGTCGTGACCGCTGATCAGCACCTTCCAGCCGTGGCTGTCGGGTCGGTAGGCATCGGTGGGCCGGGTCGCGAAATAGGTCTGCTCGCGCACGTAACCCTGCAGCTTGCCCGCGCCGAACGGCCGCAATGCGCGATAGTAATCGTCGACGACTTCGGGGTTGTCGAGCAGCGCCAGGTCGGGCGGACTTTGCTGCATCGACCGGCGCATCATGTTCTCGGCAGTCCTGCGGTTTAGCTGGCGCGCGAGGAAATGGCCCGCCGTCGCGATCAGCCACGGATTCCTGAGGTAGAATTCCTTGAACGCCCCGATCGGTCCGACCCGGTGGTCGTCGCGCTTGCTCGGCGCGTCGGGATTGACCAGCACCACCGAGCCGACACGCTCCGGAAACAGCGCCCCGAACGCGAGTACCGCCTGTGCGCCGCCGCGAGCAATGATGTCGAGCCTGTCGATCCGCAGCGCGTCCATGACGGTCGCCATGTCACGCGCAGCCGGGCCGAAGGGATCTTGCGACAGCGCCGGATCGGACACCGCTTCGATCTCGGTCAGCCCATATCCCGGCCGGTCGATCGTGATCGGCCGGTAACCGCGCTCGGCCAGTTCCCTCACCAGGCCGCGCGGCGGATGGCGTGCAGTCATCGACGAATGCACGATGAGGACGGGCCGGCCACCGCGCGGGCCGTAATCGGAGATGGCGATGCGCGAGCCGTCGCGCCGCGAAATGAATCGTAGCGGATCGATCGTCCGGTCGGCCCAGCTCACTCTTCCGCCGCTCGCGCCGGCCATGACATGCATTCCGTAGGCGGCGGAGATACGTCGCGACAGGTCGGCTGCGGATTCCGCCGCCGTGTTCGCGAAGACGATTTCCGTTTCCTTCTTCACCGTCGCTTCGGAAATGCTGAGTGCATGCGCGGTGGTGCGGCGGCTCAGCCCCTGGGCCAGCAGCGCCGCGACTGCCGCCTGGCGGGGAGTGAGGCCCCAGAGGTCCATCAGGACGGCTTCCCGGTCGCGACTGGCCGGATCGATCCCCATGGAAAGCAGCGAAATGGTCTGCACCAGCCCGGGGAAGTTGCGTGCGCCGGCCTTTGCAGTGGCCGAGGAAATGGCCTGCCGCATCGTGTCGTGCGAGATCCCGGCGTGCTCGGCAGCCTCCTTCATGGTCGGCACCATCAGTGCCGAGACGACCGCGCGGGTTTCGAGCGCCGTCATGGCGTAGGCTTGGCACGCCCATACGATCGCGTTTGAATCAGCTTCCGATTGCGCGACGAAGATCACCCGTTCGCCTTGTGGTTCGTCGAGAACGTCCGCAGGTATGCCCGGCAGGTCCCACCCTTCGGCATCGGCCAGGGCGACATAGGCGACAACCGCCGGCCAACGATCAGCTTCGGTTGCATGGAGGCGCGACTTGCCGGTCAGGGCCACGTATTCCGCCAGTTCCCAGTCGATCGCCTCTCGCAAGGCCTGGGTGACTCCTTCGCTCTCGAACCGAGTCCCCCGCTTGCCGACGTCCAGCACCGCGATCGCCATCGCGACCCGGTCGACGATCGCGGACGGGGTGAAATCGTGCTGCAGGACCTCGTCGTGGAAACGTGCGGCGAATCCGTCGGGATCGCGGTCAAGCTCGGCGAGGATGCGGTCGTAATCGATCAGCCATTCGCGCAGGCGTTCCTCGTCATCCTGCGCCGGCAAGGCGTCTCGATTGTTCGCGACCATGCCATGACCTATTCCGCCTCAATTGAGAAGAAAACCCCGAAACTTAATGAAAAACCGAAAAATCTTCACAAATGGGGATGCCGCAATTCGATCCCGGATGCTGTCAGTCAAGCAGTGTCACGAGCCGGTCCCGACGGGCCGTCTTGAATTTCTTGTACTCAGGGGGTCTCATGCAGTTTTCCAGCTTTTCCATCGGCAAGCGTTCGGCGCGTTTCCTTACCGGCACCGCGATGTCGGTCCTTGCTGCGCCAGCCGTGCTTGCAGCGCCGATCGTCGTGTTCGACGATGGCGATATCGTCGTCGATGAGGCGAGCGCGAGCGGCGATCCGACGGCCGTCGTGGTCGAATCGCAGACCGGTGCCGTGTCGGTATCCGTCGGTACGGTGACCAGCACGTCGACGGCCGGTCAGATCGGAGACGCGATCGTCGTTTCCTCCACTTCCGGACCGGTCGACGTGGCGTTCGATACGGTGACGGTTTCGGGCGACGGGGAAGTGCGAGCGCTGAACATCGACAGCGTGGAAGGCGACATCTCGATTTCCGTCGGCACGGTCACGGTCGACACACCCGGCGGTGCCGGCGTCTTCGCCACTACGGACACCGGCGATGTCTCGATCACAGCGGACAACGTCGAGGTCAACTCGCAAACCTGGATCGACTCCGGGGAGATATTTCCCGAAGGCATCGTCGCGGTATCCAATCAGGGCAGCGTGACCATCGAAGCCGGTAATGCCAGCACCACGGGGCAGTACGGATCGGCGATAATTGCCGTGTCGGGTACGTCCACCTCGGTGACCGTCGATACCGCCACAGGCACCTCCGGTCAGACCACAATGCTCTACATCAACGCGGGGACGACCGCGACCCTGGACGCGAATACCATTACTTCCGGACCCGGTGGCTACGCTGCGTATATTTTGGCCGGTGAATCTGCGAGCGTGAACGTCGATGAGGTTATTTCCGGCGGGCGGGGTATCTACGCCGACTCGGCGGGTTCGATCGCGATCGAAGTCGGCGACATGGAGGCCGTGCAGGGCATCCTCGCAAGCGGTGGCTATGACGCCGAAACGGCAGTCTCACTCACCGGCGCTGTCAACACGAGCCTCTCTTCGGTAGATGCAAATGGCGGATCGGTTGCGGTCGAAGTCGCCGAGGGTGCTGTCGTTTCTTCGTCAGGCGGCCCGGCCACGATCCTGGCTAACGCGGTGAACGGCACTGCGACCGTCACCAACGCGGGCCAGATCAACGCTTCGGGTACGACCGCCAGCGGTATCCAGGTGCAGGCGACCGGCGATATCGTCATCGACAGTGCGCTGGTCGTGCTGGAATCCGATGAATTCCAGGGCTCCATCTACCCTACCGCGGGCATCAGCGCGCAGTCGATCGGCGGCGGCAACGTCACGATCAATGCTGCCGAAACGCTGGTCACGGCTCCCGACCGTGACGGCGTCGCGGCCACGGCGGTCGGTGATGGCAACATCGATATCACGGTCGGCACCGTCTCCAACTCGGGCGACGATCGCGTCTCGCTCCGCGGGGCAGCCGAAAACGGCAACGTCACCCTCACCGGGACCGATGTCTCGGCGAGCGGCAATGCCGGCGTCGGTGCATATGGCATAAGCCAGAACGGCAACGTCACCATCGCGGTCGATACGGTCACTTCGACCGGAACCGGCTACGTCAACGGCCACACGGCCGACGGCGTATTCGCAAATGCGGTCAACGGTTTCGCCGATGTCACCGTCGGTACCGCGAGCGTCGCGGGCTACGCCGCGAGCGCGATCGTCGCGCTGGGCGGAGCGGGCGCGTCGGTAGTTGCCGATAGCGTGGTGAATACAGGTGATTACGGCGCCACGGTATACGCCTACAGCTCGGGCGACGTGTCGGTCGACGTGGGATCGACCCTGCTGGGCGGAGCGGATGCAGCCGCGATCAATGCGATCAGCGAGACCGGCAATGTCGACGTGGTTTCCGGCACGATCGCTCTGGATGAAAACGGCGTCCGGGCGAGCGGCATCTACGCGGTCGGTGCCGGAGATGTGTCGGTCACTTCCGGATCCGTATCGCTCGACGAATACGGGATCTTCGCGAGCTCGACGGGCGGAAACAATGTCTCGATCGTCAGCGACACGGTGGAAATCACCGATCCAGCCGGCATCTTCGCCATCAGGGGGCGCTCGAACAGCAACGGCAGCGTCTCGATCGCGAGCAACAGCATCACGAGCGCGCAGCAGGCCGGTTACGTCCTGTCTTCCTTCGGGCAGTTCGGCACGGCATCGATCACCACCGGCTCGATCACGGCTACCGGTACCGATGCGATCGGCGTCTATGTGAACACGCAGGGCGGCATTTCGGTCGACGTGGACGGCGCGATCGATACCCAGTCGCGCGGCCTGTACCTCTTCTCCGGCGAGGGGATGAGCGAGGCCACGGTGACGGGAAGTGTCTCGTCGGCGAATTCCTCGGCCATCCTCCAGGTCGGCGCCGTGTCGCAGACCACCGTGGCAGAGGGCGCCGAACTGACGGGCGCGCTCACCGGCGTCGTGCAGACGGGCTGGACGCAGGGCGGCAGCGCCTGGGTTCTGAACTCCGGTACGATCACCGGCGGCCTCGCCGGCGTCGCAGTGACTGCGCTGGGCGAAACTCTCGAAAATCCGGACGGAGCTATCGCCCCGGCGCCCGATGCCTACATCTTCAACAACGGGACGATCATCGGCACCGACGGGCTGGCGATCTACACCCGGGGCGGCAGCGATATCGTCGAACTGACGGAGAACTCCGTGGTCGAAGGTCTCATCGACCTTGGCGACGGATACGACTCGCTCGAACTGGGCTTCAACGACGACGTCACGGAAGGCGTCGGCGAGGTCGCGCAGACGGTCAATGTCGAGCGGCTGAACCTGTCGAGCGGCACCTGGATCGCGCAGACCGGAAACTCGGCCTACGACAACGTCCTGATCGACGATGGCTCGCGCCTGGTCGTTCGCCAGGTCGATGGCTACACCGCGATCGAGACCCCGAACGTGCTGGTCGACGGCACGCTCGAACTCGATTTCGACACCGACACCGATCCGGGCGAACTGACCGGCCTGTCGATCGAAGGGGCCGGCGCTGTCGTCCTGTCGGGCGAGGCCATCGTGCTGTTCGACGACACTTCCGGCCTCACCTACACCGGTGGCACCTATGTCGAGAACGGCACGCTGCTGCTGACCGACGAGTACGGCTACAACGTGTACACGTCGGGCGACGGTACCTTCCAGCTGGGCGACGGCGACACGGCCGGCGACTTCACCGGCTCGCTCGTCAACGACGGAACCTTCGTCTTCGCTCGCAGCGACGACTATACCTTCAGCGGCGATTTCAGCGGGACGGGTTCGTTCGAGAAGCTGGGCGAGGGCCGGATACTGTTCGACGGTCTGTATGCCTTCGACGGCCTGACCACGATCTATGCAGGCTCGGTCGCGCTGTCCGGCGCGCTCGCAGCGGACACGCAGCTGCAGGTTTCGGGCGGTGTGTTCGACCTGTCCTCGGTCCAGGGCGGAGCGCAGACGATTGCCTCGCTCAGCGGCACGGGTGGCACGCTGATCCTGGGCGACATCAGCCTGACGGTCGATCAGACCGGCACGACCAGCTACTTCGGTGATATTACCGGCTCGGGCGAGTTCATCGTCGAGGGTACGGGCGACCTGAAGCTCGAAGGAGACATCTCCTTCACCGGCGATGCGATCATCAACGGCGGCACCCTGTCGGTGAACGGCTCGATGACCGAAGCCGACTTCTTCGTGAACACCGGCGGTACGCTCGGCGGGAACGGCGAAGTCGGACCGGTGGTGGTCGATGGCGGCACGATCGGTGCCGGCAATTCGATCGGCACGCTGACCGTCGTCGGCGACCTTACGCTCTCTGCGGCCTCGATCTTCGAGATCGAAGTCAACGCGGCGGGCGAAGCGGACCTCGTGAATGTCACAGGGACCGCCACGCTGGGCGGAGCCACCGCTTCGATCCTGGCGGAAGAGGGCGCTTACGCGCCGTTCACCGAATACACGGTGCTGACCGCGGGAAGCGTGGTGGGTACCTTCGGCGACATCACGACGAACTACGCGTTCCTGACGCCGCAGTTCGCCTACGATGCGACGGAAGTCTCGCTGGTCCTGCGCCGCAACGATATCGCCTTCTCGGATTTCGGCGCGACCGGCAACCAGTCGGCGGTGGGTGGCCTGATCGAGGACCTGGCGGTGGGCAGCGTACTCTACAACGAGGCGCTCCTGCTGACGGCAGCCGAAGTTTCGCCAGCCTTCGAGACGCTCACGGGTGAAGCCTACCCGGCCTATCTGGGCGCCATGGTCGAAACCGCGGAAATGCTGCGGGACCAGCTGCGTCCGGCACCAGCCGAAGGCGTCTTCGCCTGGGGCAACGGTCTGCTCGGCAAGGTCGACGGTTCCGGCAGCGGCTACCGCGATGCGGAATTGTCGTCGAAGGGTGTCGCAGGCGGCCTCGGCTACGGAAATGGCCCGCTTCAGGCTTCGATCGGGCTCGGCAAGGTCTGGCACGATGCCGACGACCTGGGCGTCTCGGACGCGCAAACCACCGTCCTGTCGGCCCGCGTCGGCTACGGCCAGGCGCTCGGTTTCTCCGGCGAAGTCGGTATCCAGAAGGGGTGGAGCGATGCGAATATCGCTCGCACCACCTCGCTCGGCTCCATTTCCGAGAACCTGGCTGGCGAAATCGACGGCGACTATCTGCAGGTGTTCGGCGAGGCCGGTTACCTGTTCGGTAGCGAGACCGCGGCCTTCGGTCCCTATGTCGGCCTGAGCACGGTGAACCTCGATGCGGACGACCTGACCGAAACCGGCGGCGTCACCGCGCTCGACATCTCCGATCTCGACCGCACGGTCACCTTCGGCCGGATCGGCGGCAAGTTCGACGCCCGGATGGCCGGTGGCCTGACGCTGGGCGGCAACGCTGCTTACCGCCGTGCCTGGGGCGACCGGGAGAACGCCGCGAGCATCGCCTTTGCCGACAATGGCAGCGACGTGCTGATCGGTGCCCTGCCGATCGACAAGAGCGCATGGGAACTGGGTGCGAGCATCGGTTACCGTTCGGGCCGCCTTGCACTCGAGGCGGGCTATGCTGGCACTTTCTCCGACAGCTACGACAGCCATGGTGGCCGTCTGAGCCTGTCGATCGGCTTCTGAAGCTTGAACAGCGTCCGGCGGGCAGCGGGATCATCTCGCGGTCCGCCGGAACACGATGCGACCCGAAGGGCCTGATCGCAGCAGGCTCCTCCAACTGAAAGGCCCCGGAGAACATCCGGGGCCTTTTTTATTGTTCGTTGCGGATGGCGGCGGGGACTATTTGCCCAGCGGATCGGCCGGCTTGATGAAGTAGCCGACGACCGACCATCCGGTGCCTTCGCGAACCATGACAGCCGTCTCGACGGCGTCGGTCGGCGCGTCCGAGAACTTCGTGTCGAACTCGACAATGCGATATTCGCCGGCAGGCGCGCCGGGCAGCTTGTCGTAAGCCGTCACGCCCTTCAGCGAGCGCGTCATCACCGTGCCGAGCGGTGCGCGAACCGGTTGGACCTGGGCGGCCCAGGTCTTTGCGGTAACTGCGCCGCGGAAGGCGGTTCCGGCCGCTTCCCAGCTGGCGTTCCAGTCGCCCTTGTCGACATGCGCGACCCAGGCAAGTGCTGCGTCGCTGGCCGCCTTGTCCTGCGCCTGGGCGACGGCGGGTGCTTCCGGGGTGGGGTGGCTGGCCGTACCCGACGAGGTGGCGGCAAGGGCAAGGGCGATAGCAAGGGCAATCATGACAGTTCCTCCGATGATCCAGACGACGCGGCGAGAACCGCCCGTCTGCATGTTGTCGATGGATGCATTGTGCGCATGGGCCCCGGGCAACGCGATCCCGATTTGCTCGGGCGCAATGTTTTGAGGGGGCGCTTCCTCCTGCTCCCCCAAGATTCTTGCGGCCTCGCGGCTGCTGCTCACCCCCAGTTTCTTGCGGGCATCGCGCAGGTAATCGTTGACGGTGTGGACCGACAGATTGAGATCGCGGGCGGCCGACTTGGCTGTGTGGCCTGCCAGCAGCAGGCGCAGGACATCCCGCTCGCGATCGGTCAGTTCGTCGATCCCCTTCGCCATGCGGCTACGCCATCAGTTCGCGCACGAAGGGAATGAGGCCGGTCTGGCGGGTCCGGCGCATGCGTTCGGCGTCGAGGATACGGCGCACCTTCTCGAAGCATTGGTCGACGTCGTCGTTGACCACGACATACTCGTATTCCGCCCAGTGGCTGATCTCGCCTCGGGCGCGCTCCATTCGGCTGTCGATGACCTCCGCGCTGTCCTGGGCGCGGCTCTCGAGCCTGCGCCGCAGTTCATCGAGGCTCGGGGGCAGGATGAAGACGGTGACGACGTCCTGCTCGTCCTTCTGCTTGAGCTGCTGGGTGCCCTGCCAGTCGATATCGAACAGGAAGTCCTGCCCGTCCTTCAGCGCGTTACGGATGCGGCCCTTGGGCGTGCCGTAGCGATAACCGAAAACGTGTGCCCACTCGTAGAAATCGTCCTCTTCGACCATCCGGTCGAACTCGGCATCGGACACGAAATGATAATGCACCCCGTCGATCTCGCCCGCGCGCGGCGGGCGGGTCGTCGCCGAAACCGAGAGCATGATCTCATCCTCGACATCGAGCAACATGCGCGAGATGGTCGTCTTGCCTGCGCCCGAGGGCGAGGAGAGGATGAACATCAGCCCGCGGCGATGAAGCTTGTCGGTGTCGGTTGCGGAATCGGCCATGCGCGCTGTTGCCGTATGGAGGGCAGGGAAATCAAGGGCCGGCGGCCCGCTGTCGTCAGATCGCGGTCTTGCCGTCGGCGTTCTTCTTGAGCGCCTTGTCCCCCTTTACGCGGGACTGGCGGCGCGACTGGCTGCGATCGAACAGCACCTTTAGCGCAAGGCCGGTGGTGACGATGGCCGCGCCGGGTATCGACTTGGTGGCGACCTTGGTCACCCCGTAGGCGGCCAGCGTCTGCACGATCGAACGGTTCTCGACCGCGTCCTTCGCGAATTGCTTGCCGTATTGCCGCCCGAGCAGGGCTTTCTCGACCGTCATGCGGGACAGCCGCCCGACGCTGCGCAGCAGGATGTCGTGGATGATGATGTTGGTGGAGGGATTGGTGCTCGGTCCGGGGACCGGATCCTTGCGACTTGGCATCGAGTCGAGCGCGTCCTCGGTCTTGTCGCCGATGTAATCCGTCACGTGATTGGGTTTTGCCATGGACCTGCCCCTTTGCGCGGGCCGCTGGACCCGGTTTATTTCTTGCGGCCGAAATCGACCGTCACGACATTGCTGCCGTCGTCACTGGAACCAACGGTGCCGTCGCCGCCCCGTTCCGGAGAATCATTTTCCGCATCGTCGTGCAGCGGGGGCGCCATGTCCGAAACGGTCGCCTGGAACTTCAGCCCGAAATCGACCGCCGGATCGACGAAATCCGTGATCGCGGCGAAGGGCACGTCGAGCTTGGCCGGGATCTGGTTGAAGCTGAGGCCGACGCTGAAACCGCGTTCGTCGACGGCCAGGTCCCAGAACTTGTTCTGCAGGACGATGGTCATCTCGTCGGGGAATTGTTCGCGCAGGTGCCGCGGTACCGACACGCCCGGCGCGTTCGTCTTGAAGGTGATGTAGAAGTGATGCATCCCGGGCAGCGTGCCGCCCGATCCCTCGACTTCGCTCAGGACGCGGCCGACGACTGCGCGCAAGGCTTCCTGCACGATCTCGTCATAGGGGATCAGGCTATCGGGTGGACTGTCGCTCATTTCGCGCGGAATCTGGCTGCGCGCGCCCATTCGGTCAAGCGCAATCGCTTGCGCCATCCCCGATTGCCCGTATAGGCCCGTGCCCCATGCGCACCGCCAAGATCAGCCGCAACACTGCCGAGACCGGAATCGATATCGAGGTCAACCTCGATGGGACCGGCGCCTACGACATTTCGACTGGCATCGGGTTCCTCGACCACATGGTCGAACAGTTCAGCCGCCACTCGTTGATCGACGTCACGATGAAGATCGACGGCGACCTCCACGTCGACCAGCACCACACGACCGAGGACAGCGCGCTGGCGCTGGGCCAGGCGCTGGCGCAGGCGATGGGCGACAAGGGCGGTATCGGGCGTTACGGCACGGCCTATTCGCCGATGGACGAGACGCTGGCGCGGGTCGCGCTCGACATTTCCGGGCGGCCCTATCTCGTCTGGAAAGCCGGCTTCACGCAGGAAAAGCTGGGCGAATGGGATACCGAGCTGATCGAGCACTGGTTCCACTCGGTCGCGCAGACGGCGGGCATCACGCTGCACATCGAGCTGCTGTATGGCAGCAACAACCACCACATCTGCGAGGCGATCTACAAGGGGTTCGCGCGCGCGATACGCCAGGCGGTCGAACTCGATCCGCGCAAGGGCGGGGCGATCCCGTCGACCAAGGGCCAGCTCGGTGGCTGAGGCGCTGGCGCTGATCGATTACGGCGCGGGCAATCTTCACTCGGTCTACAACGCGCTGATGGCCGCCGGCGCGCATCACGTGACCGTTACCGCCGAACCGGGTATCGTGCGCGGCGCGCAGCGGATCGTGCTGCCGGGCGTCGGTTCGTACAAGGCCTGCATGGAGGGGCTGTCCGCTCCCGACGGCCTGATCGAAGCACTCGAAGAGCGCGTGCTCGATGACGGGGTGCCGTTCCTCGGCATCTGCGTCGGGATGCAATTGCTCGCCACCCGCGGGGTCGAACACGGCATCACCGAAGGGCTCGACTGGATCCCGGGCGAGGTAAAGCCGATCGAGCGGACCGATCCGGCGATCAAGGTCCCGCACATGGGCTGGAACGATGTACTCCAGGCCCGGCACCACGATGGGTCGGAGCTGATCGAGGAAGGCGAGGCCTATTTCCTCCACTCCTATCATTTCCAGCCTGACGACGGCCATCACGTCGCGGCGATGACCGATCACGGCGGCGGTCTCGTCGCGGCGGTTGCGCGCGACAATATGCTCGGCGTGCAGTTCCACCCGGAAAAGAGCCAGGGGTACGGGCTGGCCCTGCTCGAACGATTCCTCGACTGGAAACCGTCTTGACGACCATGGCGGAGCGGGCCCCTAGCGCAACTGGATACAGGATATGATCGTTTTCCCGGCCATCGACCTCAAGGGCGGCGAAGTCGTGCGCCTTGCCGAAGGCGACATGGACCGCGCCACCGTTTACGGCGACGACCCGGCAGCACAGGCGATGATCTTCGCGGACGCTGGTGCCGAGTACCTCCACGTGGTCGATCTCGACGGTTCCTTCGCGGGTCGGGCGGAAAACCGCGAGGCAGTCGAGGCGATTGTCGCGGCGTTTCCCGGGCATGTTCAGCTCGGCGGCGGCATCCGCGATGCGGCGGCGGTCGAGGGTTGGTTCGACCTTGGCATCAGTCGTGTGGTGATGGGCTCGGCAGCTTTGAAGGACCCCGAGTTCGTCAAGCAGATGGCGAAGGAATGGGAGAACGGCATCGTCGTCGCGGTCGACGCACGCGAGGGCATGGTCGCGACAGAGGGCTGGGCGGAAGTCTCCGATGTTCCGGTGGTCGACCTCGCCCGCCGGTTCGAGGATGCGGGTGTGGCCTCGCTGCTGTTCACCGATATCGGGCGCGACGGACTGTTGAAGGGGTGCAATATCGACGCCACCGTCGAGCTGGCGCGCACCGTCGATATCCCGGTGATCGCTTCGGGCGGCGTGAAGGGTCTCGACGATATTCGCATGCTGGCGGTCCACGTCGATGACGGGATCGAGGGCGTGATCACCGGCCGCGCGCTGTACGAAGGGCGGCTGGACCTCGCTGCGGCGATCCAGATGGCAGACCGCGCATGACAGTCCGTATCCGCGTCATCCCCTGTCTCGATGTGGCCGATGGCCGCGTGGTCAAGGGTGTCAATTTCGTCGATCTCAAGGACGCGGGCGATCCGGTAGAACAGGCGCAGGCCTATGACGCGGCGGGGGCGGACGAGCTGTGCTTTCTCGACATTTCCGCCAGCCACGAAGGGCGAGGGACGCTGCTCGACATGGTCCGGCGCACGGCGAAAGTCTGCTTCATGCCGCTGACCGTCGGGGGCGGGGTCCGCACGGTGGAGGATGCTCGCGAGCTGCTGCTCGCTGGGGCGGACAAGGTCGCGGTCAATTCCGCCGCCGTCTCGCGTCCCGAAGTCGTCGCCGATATCGCGGAGAAAATGGGCAGCCAGTGCATCGTCGCATCGGTGGATGCGCGGCGCGTGGGCGAAGGCAGATGGGAGATCTTCACCCATGGCGGCAGACGCGAAACCGGGATCGATGCGCTGGCACATGCCAGGCGGCTGGCGGACCTCGGCGCGGGCGAACTGCTCGTCACCAGCATGGACGGCGACGGGACAAAGGCGGGCTACGACCTCGAACTCACGCGCGCCATCGCCGACAGCGTCTCGGTCCCTGTCATTGCCAGCGGCGGGGTCGGCACGCTCGACCACCTCGTCGAAGGGGTGACCGAGGGCCACGCCAGCGCGGTCCTCGCGGCCAGCATCTTCCACTTCGGCCAGCACACGATCGCAGAGGCGCACGATGCCTTGCGCCGTGCAGGCTTGCCCGCGCGCGGCGTTTGATCGACAAGACGCGCATGGACACGCTCACCCGTCTCGAGAACACGATCGGCGAACGGCTCTCCGCCGATCCGGACACCAGCTATGTCGCACGGCTCAATGCCGGCGGCGTGGGCAAGATCGCGCAGAAGGTGGGGGAGGAAGCGACCGAGACGGTCATCGCCGCCCTGTCCGGCAGCGACGAGGAACTGGTCGGCGAAGCGGCCGACCTTCTGTTTCACCTCACCGTCCTGTTGCAGGCCAAGGGCATAGCGCTCTCGGCAGTGATGACCGAGCTCGACCGGCGCGAAGGCGTGTCCGGTCTGGATGAAAAGGCGAGCAGGAAGGATACGTAATGCCGATCGACCCGACGCGGCCCTATGACGACGACAACATCTTTGCGAGGATTTTGCGCGACGAGATACCGTCGAAACGGGTTTACGAGGACGAGTGGGCGATCGCCTTCCACGACATCAATCCGCAGGCCCGGCTGCACATCCTCGTGATCCCGCGCGGCAAGTACGTGAGCTGGGACGATTTCGCAGCCAAGGCGAACGATGAGGAAATCGGCGGTTTCATCCGCGCGGTCGCCAATGTTGCGCGCGAGCATGACCTGGTCCAGCCGGGCTATCGCCTGCTCGCCAATGTCGGCCACGACGGCGGGCAGGAGGTTCCGCACCTGCACGTCCACCTCTTCGGCGGGCAACGTCTGGGGCCGATGATCGCGCGCTAGGAACGATCCGGCGACAACTGCCTGTGTGTAAAAAACCCGTGCTTGCCGCTGGACTCGCCGCTCCGCTAAGGGCCTAGGCGGACCATGGCCAATCTTCCCAACCCCCCTGACGGCATCATCGACGGCGACCGACATCTTTACGCCGTGCGCGTCTATTACGAGGATACCGACCTTTCCGGCATCACCTACCACGCCAATTATCTGCGCTGGTTCGAGCGTGCCCGATCGGATCTGTTGCGACGGCTGGGTATCGATCAGAGGGCGGCAATCGAAGCCGGGCAGGGCGCTTATGCCGTCGCCGACCTGCAACTTGGCTACAAGAGCCCGGCGAAGCTCGACGATGACGTGATGATAGAAACGCGCTGCACCGAAATGGGTGCGGCAAGTTGCCGGATGGCGCAGCGTGCGACCCGCGGCGATACCCTGCTCGCCGAAGCGGACCTGCGGGTCGGTTTCGTCGCACCCAGCGGACGCCCCACGCGCCAGCCCGGCGAATGGCGCGCGGCCTTTACCGAATTCATGAATGCGGAAACCGAATGATGGATAATCTTCCCTATCTCGCCCTTGCTGCCGCTCCCGAGCGGATCGATCCGATGCAGCTGTTCCTCGATGCCGACCTGGTGGTGCAGGCGGTCATCATCGGCCTGGTGCTGGCAAGCATCTGGGTCTGGATGATCATCGTCTCCTTCTCGCTCAGGATCGGGCGGCTGCGCAGCCGTACGGTGCATTTCGAGGAAGACTTCTGGGACACCGAGGACTTCGACAATTTCGTGAAGGAAAAGCGGCGCAAGGACCTGCCTGCCGCGCGCGTCGCCAACGCGGGCATGGCCGAATGGCGCCGCTCGACCGCCAACAAGCCGGTCGATCGCGAGGGCACGCGCCAGCGGATCGCCTCGGCAATGGAAAGCCAGGTCGCGGCGGAAGCGGACGAACTTGCCGAACGGCTCAATTTCCTCGCCACCGTGGGCTCGGTCGCCCCGTTCGTGGGCCTGTTCGGCACGGTCTGGGGCATCATGAACAGCTTCTTCTCGATCGGTCTGCAGGAGTCGAGCTCGCTGGCCGTCGTCGCGCCCGGCATTTCCGAAGCGCTGTTCGCTACGGCGATCGGCCTGTTCGCGGCCATCCCGGCGGTGATCGCCTACAACCGGTTCAGTCACAAGGTGAACCGCCTCGAAGCACGTATGCAGCGCTTCGCCGACCGGCTCCATGCCAGCCTCAGCCGACAGCTGGAGGTCGCGGGTTAAATGGCGATGGGCCTACACAGCTCCTCGCGGCGAGGAGGCGGTTCGCGCAGGGCGCCGATGGCGGAAATCAACGTCACGCCCTTCGTCGACGTGATGCTGGTGCTGCTGATCATCTTCATGGTCACCGCGCCGCTGCTGACCGCAGGCGTCCCGCTCGACCTGCCCGACAGCCGGGCGAACGCCCTGCCGACGGAGCAGCAGCAGGTCACCGTCTCGATGACGGGCGACGGAATGCTGTTCATCGACGAATCCGCCGTCGCCTATGACGAATTTCCAGCCGCGCTGGCAGCGATGCAGCGCGGTCCGGACGGCGAGCCGCCGATCGTCACCCTGCGCGCCGACAAGGCGCTCGATTACGGCCGGGTGATGGGCGTCATGGGCGAATTGAACCGCGCCGGTTTCAACTCGATTTCGCTGGTGACCAATGCCGCTGGCTCGCCGGGCCCGGCTACGACTACGAATGGTTCCGAAGCTGGCGAAGCGGTCAGCGGCGGTTCAGCCGGCGAGCCATAGCCCGAACCGATGGCGCTCGCCTCACCCCGCACAGAAGGGTTCCGTAAAGAGGAACGGGCCGGCCTCGCGGTCGCGGTGGTCCTGCACGTCGCGCTGGTCGCCGCGCTGCTGTTCCAGCCCGAAGCGCCGCCTGCGCCCGTGCCGGAGCGCATGACGGTCAATCTGGCGGAAGACGTCGGACTGGAAGCGCAGGCGCCGGTGCCGGTGCTCGAGAGCCGCGCTTCGACCTCGCCCGAACTGACCGATACGATCAGCCCCGAGCCGCCACTGCCCGAAGTGGTCGAACGCCCGGTCGAAACCCGCCCCGAACCCGCGCCTGTCGCCACCGCGAAGCCGAGGGCCAAACCGACACCGCGCAAGGAAACCCCGCGCGAAACTGCCCGCGAAACGCGGCGCGAGGCTCCCAGGCCCAAGCCCAAGGCCGACGCGGGCGGATCGAAGCGCTTCGATCAGGCATTCGCGGGCGCAGGTTCGAGCGAGAACACCACCGAGACCCGCGTGCCCGCATCGGAGATCGGCGCGAGCGCCAAGGCATCGCTGAGTCAGGCGGTGGCCCGCCAGATCAAGCCGCACTGGTCGCCGCCGGATGGCCCGGAGGTGGAGAAGATCACGACCTACGTGCGTTTCCGGCTGAACGAGAACGGCAGTCTCGCCGGCCGTCCCGAGATGGTGCGCCAGACGGGCGTCAACGACGTCAATCGCGCGCAGGCCGGTCGCCATGCCGAACAGGCCATCCGTGCCGTGCAACTCGCCGCCCCGTTCGACTTGCCGGGCGAATACTACAATGCTTGGAAAACCGTCACAGCCAACCTCGACTGGAAGCTCGCCCAATGAAGACATTCGCCGCCCTGCTGTTCGCCTGCGTAGCCATGCCAGCCATGGCACAGGACCTCGGCGCGCCGCCGCCTGCCGCCGGGCAGGTCGAGACGATCGACGAGGGCGAGGGGCTGGACGTCAATGTCAGCTACGAGGGGCGGTTGGAAGATCTGGGTATCGCCATCCCCTCCTTCGCGACCGATCGTGATGCCCCCACGCCTGCCAACACGCGCGGCACCGCGGCGCTGGGCATGGAACTCGCCCGGGTCATCACCTCCGACCTCAGGAACAACGGCCTGTTCAAGCCGACCGGGCCCGACGCGCTGCCGCAGCCCCGCTATCCCGAGATCACCGCGCCCAGTTGGGGCGTGTGGAGCGGCCGCAGCGCCGAGATGCTGGTCCAGGGCTACGTGCGGGCACGGTCGGACAACCGGTTGGTCGTCGGCTGCTATCTCTACGATGTCGCGCTGCAGAACGAACTGGTGCGCGAAGGCTGGGTCGTCGATCCAGCCGACTGGCGCCGCGCCGCGCACAAATGCGCCGATCTCGTCTATTCGCGGCTGACCGGCGAAAGCCCGTTCTTCGACAGCCGGATCGCCTATATCGCGGAGACGGGCCCCAAGGACAACCGGGTCAAGCGGCTCGCGATCATGGACAGCGACGGGGCCAACCATCGCTTCATCACCACCGGCCGTGCCACCGCCCTGACGCCGCGCTATTCGCCCGATTATCGCAAGCTGATGTATCTGAGCTATGTCGACGGCAATCCGCGGATCTACGTCTACGATATCGGGACCGGCAAGCAGACGCTGGTCAGCCAGAACGCCAGCCCCACCTTCGCGCCGCGCTGGTCGCCCGACGGGAGGAGCATCCTCTATTCGATGGCCGTCAACGGCAATACCGACATCTACCGGGTCCCGGCCACCGGGGGCAGTTCGGTACGGCTGACCGACACGCCGGGCATCGATATCGGCGGAAGCTATTCGCCGGATGGTAGGAAGATCGTGTTCGAAAGCGATCGATCCGGCAGCCAGCAGTGCTACGTGATGGACGCCAACGGCCAGAACCAGCGACGGATATCCTTCTTCGGTGGCCGCTGCGCGACACCCGAATGGAGCCCGCGTGGCGACCAGATCGCCTTCACCAACGCCAGCAGCTTCAACATCGGCGTGATGTCGCCGACCGGCAATGGCGTGCGCACGCTGACGCGCGGCTGGCAGGATGAAGCCCCCACCTGGGCGCCCAATGGCCGCATCATCCAGTTCTTCCGGACCGAGCGCGGTTCGGGGCGCACGGGTCTCTACCAGGTCGATCTGACGGGCAAGAACGAGCGCAAGCTTCCCACACCGGTCGATGCGTCCGACCCGGCGTGGGGACCGATCCTTCAGTAAATCGTTTCAACACCGGGGCACCGGTCCATTCCAAGGGGAAAATGCAATGAAAACTCGTTTCGCGGCAATCGCGCTTCTCGTAGGTACTGCAGCCATCGGCGGCTGCTCCAAGAAAGCACCGGAGCAACTGCCCCCTGCTCCAGAGCAGGACGGCACGGTAACGCAGTTGCCCGATCGCATCCCCGCCGGCGCGGTCGAAGGATCGCACGATCATTTCGTGCAACAGGTCAACGGCCAGAACGTGATCTATTTCGAAACCGATCGTTACAACATCGACAGCGCCGACGCCGCGGCTCTGCAGACGCAGGCGCAGTATCTGATGCAGTATCCCGATGTGCGGGTCACGGTCGAAGGCCATGCGGACGAGCGCGGAACGCGCGAATACAACCTTGCGCTGGGTGAACGGCGCGCCAATGCGGCGAAGAACTATCTCGTCGGCATCGGCATCGGCGCTAACCGTATCAGCACCGTCAGCTACGGCAAGGAACGCCCGGTTGCGCTGGGTTCGACCGAAGCGGCATGGGCGCAAAACCGCCGCGCGGTGACCGTCATAATCAACTGAGGGTCTGGTTTACGCACGAAAAAGGGCGCTGCGAAGCTCGCGGCGCCCTTTTTACCGGATCAAGCGGCCAATGTCAGGAAAGCGGGACGCTCTGCGCCATCGGCTGCTGATGCGCAGCCTGCTCCGCGACATGCACGGTGCGATCGGAATGCCCGAGGCTGGTCAGAAGCGCGGTGGCGGCCATCGCTGCGACGGCAAGCATCGAGGAAATCTTCAGTTGTCTGCTCATGTTCGGTCTCGTGCGCATGGCTGTTAGGATTCGATGGTTGAAATGGTATTAACGCGCTGCAATGCAACATTTCAATATGCAACCTGGTTCCCGTCCATTGCGCAAAAAGCCAGCGTCACTAGATTAACCGCCATGCAAGCCAGACAAACGACTTCGGAAACCGAGAGATGAGCGGCTCGCGCCGCTCTCTCGACTGGGGCTTCCCGCGCTGGCGCGAATACGGCAACTCGCGCGAGGCGACGACGGTCCGGCTGTGCGATCGCCATGGTTGCGACGAAAAGGGCGATTGTCCCGCCCCCAAGTCCCCCAACAGCCCCGAGCGGTGGTATTTCTGCCAGCGCCACGCGGCGGAATACAATTCGAAATGGGACTATTTCGAAGGCCTGGACAAAGCCGAGAAGGAAGATCGCGCCAAGACCGAGCGAAGCGAGAACGCCGGTTATGCCGAAGCCCAGCACTACGGCTGGGGCGGGAGCGGCGATGGTTCGCGCAGTGCCGACGAGATGCGCGCGCTCGACCTTCTGGAGCTCGAGCCCGACGCCGAGTTCGACGCGATCAAGAAGGCGTGGCGCGAAAAGGCGAAGAAGGTTCATCCCGATGTCGCGCCGGGCGATGCCGATGCCGCCCAGCAATTCCAGGCGATCCAGCTGGCCTATGAAGTGCTGCGTCAGGCGGAGGAAAGACGAAGCTGGAAGGGCTGATCGTCCGCCCGATCTCCACCGTTTTGTCCACAGAGCCGGCCTCACAAGGTTGCGCCGCGTTTAATAATTATTAACCATCTTCCGCGATCACGGGGTGCAAGGCCGAACCACGGTAATCAGCCGGGCGGTGAGGCACCCATTCGCGGGAGACGAAACGTGACGACTTATGCGCTGCTCAAGCCGATTCGGGTCTGGCAACAGCATCGTTCGATCAAGCGCAAGCTGGCGGAAATCGCCGCGATCGAACATTGCATGACTTCGCGGGCGACCACCTCGCGCGCAATGTTCCAGCCGGTCGTCTGACCGACCGGGCATATGCGAAGACGGGCGCGGCCTAGAGTGTCAGGCCGGCCCCGTTGAACCAAGGCCGGTCGCTGTGCGGTCGTACGTCCATCTCGTGGGTCCAGCAATTCTTCGGCTGGTGCGCGAGGGTCCAGTACACTTCGGCGAGATCGGCCGGATGGATGATCCCGTCCTCGCCTTTGGCGTCGAGAAATTCCTGCCATTTCCCGCCGACCATCTTGCCCAGCGTGTCGGGCGAATTGACTGCGCCATCCACCACTACATGCGCGACGTGCACGCCCTTGGGGGCGAGTTCGGCATTGAGCGTCTGGCATAGCAGCCTGCGCCCGCCCATCGCCGCGGCATGGCTGTGCTGCCCGGCGTTGCCGCGCATCGCTGCCGTCGCGCTGGTCACAAGGATTGTCCCGCTGCCGCGATCGACCATACCCGGGGCGAGCGCCTTCGCGACCCGGAACAGCCCGAAAGTGGCAAGGCGCCAGCCGAGTTCGAACGTCTTGTGCGTTGTATCGAACAGGCTGCGATCTCCGATCTGTGCGCCGAGATTGTACAGCACGACTTCGACAGGGCCGATGTCGCGTTCGACTTCGGCCAGGACGTCCTCGATCGCACCGTCCTCCGCCGCGTTGAGCAGATACCCACTCGCCGATCCGCCTTCGTCGCGGATCTGCCCGACGAGGCGCTGCAGGCCCGCTTCGTCGGAGCGGCGACACAAGACCGCGTGATAGCCACCGGCGGCAAAGCGCGCGGCGGCATGGCCGCCGATCCCGGCGCCTGCGCCGATCACCACCATCGCTTTGTTGTCGCTCGCCATCGCCGCCTCCATTTGCCTGACCGGAGCGAGGCTACGCGCGTGCTCAGACCTTGGCCAGCGCCTGTTCGAAATCCGCGATCAGGTCGTCCGCATCCTCGATCCCGATGCTGATCCGCACGAGGCTGTCGGTGATGCCGAGTTCCTGGCGGCGCCCGTGGGGGACGGACAGGTGCGTCATGCTGGCAGGGTGGCTGGCGAGCGTCTCTGTCCCGCCGAGGCTGACCGCGAGTTTCGCGACCCTGAGCGCATCGAGGAAACGGAAGCAGGCTTCCTCGCCGCCCTCGATGAAGACCGAAAAGGTCGAGCCCGCTCCGCTGCAATGCCGGTCGTAGATGTCCTGCTGGCGCGCATCCTCGATGAAGCCGAGGTAGCCGAGGCCGGTGACTTTGGGGTGGTTGCGCAGGAATTCGCAGACTTTCGCCGCGTTCTCGCCCGCGCGCTGCATCCGCAGCTCGACCGTCTCAAGGCTGCGCAGCAGCATCCAGGCAGTGTTCGGATCGGCGATGCCGCCCATCGTGTTGCGGAGCATGCGCACAGGGTCCATCCACTTCTTGTCGCCGGCGATGCTGCCCGCGACGAGGTCCGAGTGGCCGCCGACGTACTTGGTCAGCGAATAGGCAACGATGTCCGCGCCATTGTCGAGCGGGCGCTGCCACAGCGGACCCAGGAACGTGTTGTCGATCGCGATCGGCGTCGTTTCCGGATCGAGTGCAGCGTCGCGCGCATCGCGCACCGCCTCGACATCGACCAGCGCATTGGTCGGATTGCCGGGACTCTCGAGGTAGATCATCGCGACCTTGCCGCCGCTTTCTGCGGCCTGCGCCTTTGCCTTTGCGAGTACCGCGTCAAGCTCGTCCCGCGTCGCTCCGGCAGGGAAATCGACATAGGTCACGCCGAAGCGCGACAGCACCTTGGCGACGAAGCCTTCCGACGCCGCATAGAGTGGTCCGGAATGGACGATCACGTCGCCCGCGCTGCAGTAGGTCATCATAAGAACGCAGATCGCGGTCATCCCGCTGGAGAAGCACAGCGCATCCTCGGCCCCGTCCCAGATCGCGAGCCGGTCCTCAAGGATTTCCTGGTTCGGGCCGTTGAAGCGGGAATAGACCAGGCCTTCCGCGCCGCCCGGCCGCTGGCCGGTGATTCCTTCGAAATGCCGTTTGCCCGCTGCCGCGCTTTCGAAGGCGAAGGTCGAGGTCAGGAAGATCGGCGGCTTGAGCGATCCTTCGGACAGCGTGGGGTCGTAGCCATGGCCCATCATCAGCGTCGAGGGCTTCATGGTGCGCCCGTTGAGCGTGGTGACTTCGGGCTTGGGCTTGCGGCGCGGGGTGGGGGTGGTTTCGGCATCGACGGCGTCGGTCATCGGGCGGTCCTTCCATGGCAGTCACGCTCCCAGGAAGGCGGGAGCCGGTGGTGCCTGTCCGGCCGCCCGTTCCTAACCTCCGCAGGAACGCATCTGCCGACACGCGATAGTTTCAACTGCAATTATCGTGGCCGCAGACCGCTTTCAACCGTCGTCGCTCAGATGATCGCCGCAATCGCGAAGCACATGCCGACGATCAGGAAGATGCCGGCGATGTCGAGCACGAAACCCGCGCCGACCATGCGGGGCAGCGCGATGCGGCCGGTCGCCCAGCCGATCGCGTTCGGCCCGGTGCCTGCCGGCAGCATGAAGCCCCAACTCGCCGCGAGGGCGGCGGGCATGGCGAGCAGCAGCGGGTCGATGCCGAGCGCGACGACGAGGCTGGCGACCACCGGGATGATGGCGCTGGCGGTCGCCACGTTGCTCGCGAATTCGGTCACCACCACGACCATCGCGACGATGGCGAGCGCAATGACGAAGACGGGCACGCTGGCGAGGGGCAGCAGTGCATTGCCGAGCCATGTCGCGAGGCCGGATTCCTGCATGCCCGCAGCCAGTGCCAGCCCACCGCCGAACATCATGATGACGCCCCAGGGTGCCCGGTCGGCTTCTTCCCAGACCAGCAACGGACGGCCGGTTCCGTCCGGTACCAGAAAAAGGAACAGGCTCATGAAAATGGCGATCGTGCCGTCCGTCAGCGCACCTTCCGGCAAGAGCGGTTCGAGCCACGCCTGTCCCAGCCACAGGAGAAAGGTGATGCCGACCAGCGGCACGAGGCGCTTTTCCGCCGTGCTCCAGCTGGCATGGGTATCGATCGCGGCGCGAGCCTTTGCCACGTCGAATGGGTAATCGGCGACCTTTTGCACCCGCGCCACGATCCATGCGGCAAGCGGCACGCCCACGATCACGATCGGAATACCGAACATCATCCAGTCGAGGAAGCTGATCTTCACCCCGATCATCCGGTCGAGCAGGCCGACCGCGATGGCGTTGGTGGGCGAGCCGACGATCGTGCCGAGCCCGCCGATGGATGCGGCAAAGGCGATCCCGATCGGCAGCGCCCCGGCGAGGCCCAGCTTCTCGTCTTCGGCGATGCCGCCGCCAGCCAGCACTGCCAGCGCCATCGGCATCATGATCAGCGCAGTCGAGGTGTTGGAAATCAGCATGGAGAGGATCGCCGCACTCACCATGAAGGCAAGCAGCAGCCGCGATTGTCCGCCATTGGTGCCGATGGTCCGCAAAATGCCGAGCGACAGGCGGCGGTGGAGGCCGGTCCGCTCGATTGCCAGCGCGATGAAGGCACCGCCGAGGATGAGGAACAGGATCGGCGAATAATAGCTCGCCGCAGTATCCTTTGCATCGAGGATACCGGACATCGGCAGCACGAGGAACGGCAGCAGCGCGGTGACGGTAAGCGGAAGCGCCTCCGTCATCCACCAGGCTGCCATCCACACCACGAGCCCGCCGGCCAGGAACGCCTCGCGGGTCATTTCGGCAGGTGGCGGCAGGACGATCGTCAGCGCAAAGGCGATCAGCCCGGCCCAGAATCCGATCCGTTGCGCAGTCATGGCCCCTCCCGTCATGCGCACCATAACGACCGCCGCGCGGGCGACAAGCGACACCTTGCTGGTTGGTGAAAGGCAGGTTCAGGCCCGCATCAGCGGCCGGTGGTATGGTGCGGCCATGAACAGGATCGTCTCAATCGCCGGCGCCGCAGCGCTCGCCTTCGCCGGTTTCGCCGCCGTCACTGCCGCCCAGCCAGCCGCGCAGATGTGGGAGATCGGGCCGTTCGTGCAGGGCCAGAACAAGTCCGTCGGCATGCCGACTTCGATGACGCCTTCGCGCGATGGACCGTATTTTGACTTTCCCTATCCGACAGCGCGGGCGGGCCACGTCCATTACGTAACCGTGCCCGTCCGTTCGCTGGAAGGCGCACGCAAGATCATTCTGACCTATCGCATCGATGCCGAGCGCGGCACCCACTTCATCCCGCAGGAGAACCCCGCAGAGACCGCGACGCTGTCCCTCTACTTCCAGCGAGCCGGGGATCGATGGACGCGCAAATACCCGCTCCACAGGTGGTATGCGCCTGCCAATCGGCAAATGACGCTGCGACCGGGCACGCATCGTGTCAGCATCGCGCTCGACGAGCCCTGGACTTCGGTTCTCGGCGGGCACACGCCGCAGTCCCAGCAGCAGGGTTTCGCCGCCGCGTTGCGGGATACGCAGAGGGTCGGTTTCGTGCTCGGCTCCGGCAGCGGCCGAGGTCACGGTGTCTACGCCACGGCTCCGGCGCGGTTCACGATACTGGATTTCGAGATCGAGTAGCGTTTCGCGGGGCAGGGCAGGGGCGGTTGCCGCCTCAGACGCTGGGGGATTTGTCGAGCGCCAGGCTGGTAATGTGCCAGCGCAGGTCTTCGGCATTTGCGCCCGGTACATCGTTTACCCGACGCAGCACGACCGGGCCTTCGATCTTCACCGGGCGACCTTCGCCATCGCGCGCGGTCACGACGACCAGCGTGTTGTAATAGCTCGAACCGGCCGCCCCCTCGAGGACGCCGTCGCCGATTTGCACAGAGATATCCTGCAGACTTGCGAAGAGTGCGGCAAACTCGCTTTCGCTGCGCTGCTTGTCGTCGACGCGAGCGAGCAAGTCCCACGCCTGGTCGTAAGCTTTGAGTTCGATCATGCGGGCAAGGGAGAGCAGCACGTTGCGCGCGCCCTTCTTGCCGCGCTCGGCCTCGGGCGTCAGCACCGGCGGCGAAAGGTCGGGCACCTCTGCGCCCTGTTCGGCGACAGTGCCGCTGCCAACGGTTGAAGGAGTGGCTCGATCCGCGTCGTCGGGAGCGGGCGCTTCCGGTAGCGTGTCGGGCGCTTGCGTTTCGCTCGGGGCGCGCTGGCCGCAGCCTGCGAGCAACAGCGATAGGGCGACAGTGATGGCGAGAAAGCGATCGGGTCTTGGCTGGCTCATGCATGAAAAACCGGGGAAGCGCACATGGCGTTCCCCGGCCAATCATCATTCCGGCTTGGCTTGGTCGGACCGAATTACTTCGGCGCGAGTACCATCAGCATCTGGCGGCCTTCGAGCCGCGGGAATGCCTCGACCTTGGCCGTCTCCTCGACATCGTCGCGCACGCGGTTGAGCAAGTCCATGCCCAGTTCCTGGTGGGCCATTTCCCGCCCGCGGAACCGCAGCGTGATCTTGACCTTGTCGCCGTTGTCGATGAACTTGTTAACGTTGCGCATCTTCACGTCGTAATCGTGCGTGTCGATGTTGGGACGCATCTTCACTTCCTTGATGTCCTGCGTCTTCTGCGTCTTGCGCGCGGCATTCGCCTTCTTCTGCGCTTCGTAGCGGAACTTGCCGACATCGAGGAACTTGCACACCGGCGGATCGGCGTTGGGCGATACCTCGACGAGGTTCAGACCGACCCCGTTTGCCTGATCGATTGCTTCATTGGTGTACATCACGCCAAGGTTCTCACCGTTCTCGTCGATGACGCGAACCTTGTCGCTCTGGATCATGTTATCGTAGCGCGGGCCGCTTTTTACGGGCGGCTGCAATGTGCGCCGGGGTGGACGGGCTATGGGGCGTTCTCCTGAAATTGCCGTTCTGTATGCGGCGCTATGTAGGGTGAACGCGCCGGATTCGCCAGAAGGAATTCACGCAGCCGCCCGCCAGAGCGGTATTCGCGCCAGCCTTCCGCTGGCGGGCAATACGGCATCGATCGTCTGTGCCGGCTGCAAGGCCTTGAGAATGGCGGGATCGGCCGCGTTCATTCCCCCGGTAAGCGCACCGAAAGCCGGCAGGATGATCCGTCCGCCTCCGGTCGCGTCGGTGCTGACCACCGCGCAGGGCCTGCGCACGTGCCGCTGGCGCAGCTTGAGCTGCAGACGCGGGTGATAGTGGCCCGACATCTCGGGCAGGGATTCGCCGCGCCTGGCCTGGTGGCGCAGGACGATCCCGCCGAGTTGCATTTCCTCGACCAGCGTGCCGCCGCAGCGTGCCTCCATGGAAGGGTCGTGATTGCCCGTGATCCACACCCAGTCGACCGCGCGCGTGAGCGCCTCCAGCATACCGCAAGCATGCGGCTCCAGCCGGGTCGAACCATCCGAATCGTGGAAATTGTCGCCCAGCGTGATGACCCGCCGTGCGCCCGTTTCGCGGATCGCGAGCGCCACGCGCTCCAGCGTCTCGCGGCTGTCGTAAGGGGGCAGCATCTGCCCGTGGCGCGCGAAGAAACTCGCCTTTTCAAGATGCAGGTCGGCAACCAGCAGCGCGTTCTCGCGCGGCCAGTACAGCGCGCCGGACCGGGTCAGCGCGAATTCGTCTCCTGCGAACGAAAGGGGAACCATGCGCCGCTATTGCCCTGCCGGATTCCGCTTGGCAAGGGGGCCTGATGAGTGACTGGAAAGACGAGAGCGATCGGGCGCGCGGCTGGTTCGAGACCCTGCGTGACCGGATCTGTGCCGAGTTCGAGGCGATCGAGCGCGAGGCGGGATCGGACGCACGGTTCGATTACGCGAGGTGGGACCGCGAGGAAGAAGGCAATCCGGACCCCGGGGGCGGCACTCGCGGCCTGATGAAGGGCAAGGTGTTCGAGAAAGTCGGCGTGAACGTTTCGACCGTGCGCGGCAATTTCGCGCCCGAGTTCGCAGCCAGCATCAACGGAGCGGACGCGGACAATCCCGGCTTCACCGCTACCGGGATCAGCCTGGTGGCGCACATGGCCAACCCGCATGTCCCGGCAGTGCACATGAACACGCGTTTCCTGACCACCGGCAAGGCCTGGTTCGGGGGCGGGGCCGATCTCAATCCGCCGATTCCCTACGATGAGGACACGAGCGATTTCCACGCTCGTTTCCGGGCTGCGTGTTCGGCGCATAACCCGACCTATTACGACCGGTTCAGCAAGTGGGCCGACGAATATTTCTACATTCCCCATCGCGGCGTCCATCGGGGCGTCGGCGGGATATTCTACGATCACCTCGAATGCGACGATGCGCAGGCCTTCGAGCGCAATCTCGCCTTCACCCGCGACGTGGGCGAAGCGTTTCTCGATATATTCCCGCAACTCGTCCGCAGGCGGATGGACAGCGATTTCACGCCGGAGGACAAGTTGCGGCAACTCGAATGGCGCGGGCGCTACGCCGAATTCAACCTCGTTTACGACCGGGGCACGCTGTTCGGCCTCAAGACCGGCGGAAACATCGATGCTATCCTCATGAGCCTTCCGCCCGAAGCGGTCTGGACGTAAGGGACCCTTTGCACAAAGGGCACATGACGGGCTCGCGTTAGCCCGTCGGTAGCAAAAAGCCTTTAGAGCCAGCCGCATGTTGTTATAGGCTATTCGCATCGCCCGGGTTCTCCGGTCGAAGGCGCAGGAATTCGGGGAATATGATGGTTTCCAATCTCGCGATGGTGGTGGCACTCGCCGGCGCGCAGCCGGTGTGCGAAGCCGACGAGGTGTGCCTGCCCGAAACAGCCGGAGCGATGGCGCAGCAGACCGCCGTGGCCGGCGAAGAACCGCCGGTCGTCGAGACTCCGCCCGCCACTGAAGAGAGCGATCCGCAGGCCGAACAGCCGGTCGACGATCCTTCCATCATCGTGGTCGAAGGCGAAATCGGGCCGCCGCAGGGCGACCCTGCCGAGAAGCTCAACGCCGCGACCTACGAGGTCGTCCAGAAGATCGACGACGCGATCGTCGCGCCGGTCGCAGAGGTCTACGACCAGGGCATACCCAAGCCGATCCGCACGGGTTTGCGCAATTTCCTGCGCAATCTCGGGGAGCCGATCAACTTCCTGAACTTCCTCCTGCAGTTCAAGCCGAAGAGCGCGCTGCGCAGCGCAGGCCGTTTCTTCATCAACACGACCGTGGGCGTCGGCGGCCTGTTCGACCCGGCCACGCGCAAGTTCAACATCGAGCATCGCAGCAATGGCCTGGCCAACACGCTCGGCTTTTACGGGATAGGTCCGGGTCCGTACCTGTACCTGCCCTTCATCGGCTCGACCACGGTGCGCGACCTGTTCGGACGCTTCGTCGATCTGTCGATCATCCCGACGCTGGCGGGCCCTCCGTTCAACAAGCCGTATTATGCGATCCCGGTCGGGGCGCTCAATTCGCTCGAATCGCGCATCCTGGTCGACGACCAGATCGAGGCGATCCGCGAACGCTGCGGCGATGCCTACGGTGCAACGCGCGACATCTATCTCATCCAGCGCCAGCTCGAGATCGATGCACTGCGCAAGAAGACCTCGAAGGCGCTCGACGAACTGGTCGACCGGCTGGAGTTCAATTGCGACATCGACATCCTGACCGCCGGCGTAATGACGCCCGACGATCGCGACGACTTCGTCAAGAACAACACCAGCCTCCTCGGCAACGAGGTCAAGCCGGAAGAGGCGACCACCACTGAAACGGCGGTCGGCGAGGAAACGGCGATCGACGAGGCACCTGTGCCTGCTCCCGAACCGCAGATCGTCATCCGCTACGAATCGCGTCCGGTCGTCCAGCCGGTCGGTTGAGGATCAGTCGCTTGCGGCTGGAGGTGCGCTGACGCGGACCCAGTCGACGTACATGGCTGCTTCGCCGCGCTTGATCGCGTCGACGGTGCCTTGCGGCATCCCCGCGTAAGGTTTCCTGATCCCGTTGGTCTTGACCGGATAGGCTCCGCCGAGCGCGTAATTCAGGATGACATACTTGGGATTGTCGAAGCTCCAGCGGCCGTAATGTTCGACCATCGGCCGCGTGACCCGATAGGTCGGCCGTCCGTCGATCTCGAACACGATCGCGTCCCTGGTCCATTCCACGGCATAGTCGTGCCACTGGGTGACATCGGTTCCGGCGGGGAAGATGTACTTGTCGACCAGCGGCGTCTCGCCCGAATAGCCTGGGCCGTGAAGGGCCACGCCGACCCAGTCTTTCTCGCCCACATATTCCATGATGTCGATCTCGCCGGTGTCCGGCCACTTGTCGTTGCCCAGCAGCCAGAATGCGGGCCAGACGCCGACGTGATCGGTCATTTTGATCCGTGCTTCGGCGCGGCCGTGCGTGAAGTCGAACTTGCCCTGGGAATTGATGCGGCCCGAGATGAAGTCGGCCTTGCGGTCGGAACGGGGGTCTTCGCCGGGCCGATAGAGCGGCTTGAGGACGAGCGCCCCGCCATCGGCGCCGGGAAGCCCGTCCGCGATGAAGATGGTGTCCGGCGAATCGACATAGACCTGCTGTTCGTCGTTGACCCAGAACTCGCGGCCTTCGAAGTTCCATTTCGTGCAGTCGAGCGCCGTGCCGGAGAATTCGTCGGCGAAGATGATCCGCCGCTCGTTCGCCTGCGCAATGTCCGTGGCACCATCCGGAGCCGTAACGCAGGCGCTCGATGCAAGCGATGCCGCCATGATTGTCAAAACAGTTTTCATCGGCGTCTCCCAACCCTGATGTCCGATCTCTGATAACGTTATCAATACAGCGATTGCAACGCTTTGAAAGCCCGCACTGGTCTCGGGGACCATATTGCGCGATAGGCCGTTCACGAAAGATAATGGCCGGGTCGCGCATCCGGCACAGACATTGCCGGAGATATCTCGATGAAGCGTTTTGCCGTCCCGATCGCCATGCTGCTCGCCACGACTGCCTGCACGACGACCCAGCGGGTCGCGGACGGCAGCGACCTCGCGAGTTCGGCAGCCCCCATTGCGCCGATCCTGACGAGCGCGCAGGCGATCGACGAGGAGAGCTGGGCCGAGCCGCAAAAGGCGCGGGTCACTCATGTTGCCCTCGACCTCGATCTCGATTTCGCCCGGCAGCGCGTGGCGGGAACCGCCACGCTCGACGTGATGGCGAAGCCCGGCGTGTCCGAGATCGTGCTCGACGACAGGGGCCTGCAGATTTCCTCCATCACCGATGGCGCTGGGCGGATGCTCGAATGGTCCGTCGGCGCAGCTGCCGAAGGGGAGAAGGGCGCGCCACTGACCATCGGGTTAGATGGCGCCAGGAAGGTGCAGATCAGCTACGCGGCAAGCAAGGCCGACGCGCTGCAATGGCTCGATCCCGAACAGACCGCCGGCGGTCAGCACCCGTTCCTGTTCAGCCAGGGCCAGGCGATACTCAACCGCACCTGGATCCCGACGCAGGACAGCCCCGGTATCCGCCAGACTTGGGAAGCGCGCATCACCGCGCCCAAGCCGCTCGACGTCGTCATGAGCGGCGTGCGCCAGGGCAAGCCGGAGGACTTGGGCAATGGCCGCCGTGCCTTCCGTTTCGTCATGGACAAGCCAGTGCCGCCCTACCTCATCGCGATCGCAGCCGGCGACATCGACTTTGCCGCGACCGGGCCGCGCACCGGCGTCTGGGCGGAACCGTCAGTGCTGCCGCGCGCCGCTGCCGAAGTCGGCGATACCGAACAACTGGTCGAAGCTGCCGAAAGCCTGTTCGGCGAATATCGCTGGGGCCGCTACGACATGATCGTGCTGCCGCCGTCCTTCCCCTATGGCGGCATGGAAAACCCGGTGATGACCTTCCTCACGCCGACCTTCATCGCGGGCGACCGTTCGAACAACGGCCTGGTCGCGCACGAGCTGGCGCACAGCTGGTCCGGCAATCTCGTGACCTATGCAAGCTGGCGCGACGGCTGGCTGAACGAAGGCGTGACCTCCTACATCGAGAACCGGATCAGCGAGGAAGTCTACGGCAAGGCGCGGGCCGAGCAGGAATACGCGCTGAGCTATGCCGCGCTGGAAGCCATGGTGGCCCAGCAAGGCGCGACCAATCCGGTCACCGCCATGCGGACACCTGCAGGGACCAGCCCGTTCGATACCGACGGCGAGGCGATCTACGACAAGGGTACGGTATTCCTGCGCACGGTGGAGAACATCATCGGGCGCCAGCGCTTCGACGCGTGGCTGACGCAATGGTTCGACAATCACGCTTTCCAGCCAGCGACATCGGCGATGTTTCTTGCCGACCTGCGCGAAAAGCTCGTGCGCGGGGACCGGCAGCTCGAGCAGCGCCTGTTGCTCGACCAGTGGGTCTACGGCACCGGTCTGCCCGCCAATGCGCTGAAGCCCGATGCGCAGGCCTTTGCCGCCGTCGACGCTGCCGTCACCGCCTATGCTGCCAACCGGAGCCTGCCGACAGCTGCCGCCTGGCGCGCCTGGACCGCCGCGGAACAGCGCCGGTTCCTCGAGGAATTGCCCGAGGCGCTGAGCGCCAGCGATCTTGCCGCGCTCGACAAGCGGCTCGGCGTGTCGGCGTCGGGCAACAACGAGGTCCGCTTCCTGTGGCTCGAGGCGGCCCTGCGCAATCGTTACCAGCCCGCGGTCCCGCAGGCCGAGGAGTTCCTCGCGCGGGTCGGCCGCAACAAGTTCGTCAGTCCGCTGTTTCAGGCCCTGTGGAACACGGGCGAGTGGGGGCAGCCGATCGCTCGCCGCATCTATGCCGGGACGCGGGGCGGCTACCATGCCTACACGCGCGGCAAGGTGGACGCGATCGTCAGCTAGGCTGGCGCGCGCCCGAGCGGGCAGGACGGATTGTGGCAACCGTGCTTTTTGCGTTGCAATGCAGCGCGGATTGTCCACATCCTCACTGAGCCATGCTGCGCCAGTACGAACTCGTAGAGCGGGTCAAGGAATACGACCCGAACGCCGACGAGGCGCTGCTCAACCGCGCCTATGTCTATACGGTTCAGAAACACGGCACGCAGAAGCGCGCGAGCGGCGATCCCTACTTCAGCCATCCGGTCGAGGTTGCCGGCCTGATGACCGACCTGAAACTCGACCAGGAAACGATCATCACCGCGCTGCTCCACGACACGGTCGAGGATACGCTGGCGACGATCGAGGACGTCGAGGACAAGTTCGGCAGCGAGGTCGCGCGGCTGGTCGACGGCGTGACCAAGCTGTCCAAGATCGAAGCCATGCCCGAAGACGAGCGGGCGGCTGAGAACCTGCGCAAGTTCCTGCTCGCGATGAGCGAGGACATCCGCGTCCTGCTGGTCAAGCTTGCCGATCGGCTGCACAACATGCGCACGCTGCATTTCATCAAGTCGCCCGAAAAGCGCCAGCGGATCTCCCGCGAGACCATGGATATCTACGCGCCGCTGGCCGAGCGGGTCGGCATGTACGAATACATGCGCGAGATGCAGGCGCTGGCTTTCGAACAGATCGAGCCCGACGCCTACCAGACGATCACCGGTCGGCTCGAACAAATCCGCAATTCCGATGGCGGGCAGGTCGATGCGATCGCCCTTGCAATCAAGCAGGCGCTGGCCGAGGCGGGGCTCAAGGTCGAGGTTTCCGGCCGTGAAAAACACCCCTATTCGATCTGGAAGAAGATGGCCGAACGCCACGTTTCCTTCGAACAGATCACCGATATCATGGCCTTTCGCGTCATCACCGAAAGCGAGGAGGACTGCTATCGCGCGATGGGCGTGCTCCATCGCACCTGGCAATTCATTCCCGGCCGCTTCAAGGATTACATCTCGACGCCGAAGAACAACGGCTACCGTTCGTTGCATACCTCGTTGATCTACGAAAACTCGATGCGGGTGGAGGTGCAGATCCGCACCCGCGAAATGCACCGGACCAACGAGTTCGGTCTCGCCGCGCACTGGGCCTACAAGCAGGGCGATCGCCCGGACGGTCAGGTGAGCTGGCTGCGCGACCTGATCGAGATCGTGGATGCCAGCCACGACGCGGAAGAACTGCTCGAGCACACGCGGCTGGCGGTCTACCAGGACCGCATCTTCGCCTTCACGCCCAAGGGCGCGCTGTTCCAGCTGCCAAAGGGCGCGACACCGGTCGATTTTGCCTTTGCCGTCCACACCGATCTCGGTGCGCAGGCGGTCGGCGCGAAGATCAACGGTCGGCACATGCCGCTGCGCACAGCGCTCAACAACGGCGACGTGGTCGACATCATCAAGGGCAAGAACGCCGAGCCGCAACTCTCGTGGCTCAGCTTCGTCGTCACCGGCAAGGCGCGCGCCGCCATCCGCCGGGCGGTGCGCCTGAAGGAACGCGCCGAGGTCGCCTCTCTCGGGCGCAAGCTGCTCGACGAGATTTCCGGGCGGCTGCCGGCGAAGATCGGCAAGAAGGCCGTGCGCGAGGCGGTGCAGCGGCTCGAGATGGAGGACGAGGAGGACTTCCTCTACGCAATCGGCGCGCACAAGCTGGACGATCGCGAGGTGATGGAAGCCCTGCTTCCCGGCAGCACGGCCGATCTGGGCGACGATGCGGACTGGGGCCGCCAGGAACGCGCGATCTCGATCCGCGGGCTCACCGCCGGGGTCGGTTTCAAGCTCGCCGAATGCTGCCACCCGGTACCGGGCGACCGGATCGTCGGACTTCGCCGCCCGAGCGAGGGAGTCGAGGTGCACACCATCGATTGCCTCGAACTTGCCAGCGGGATCGACACCGACTGGCTCGACCTTTCCTGGGACAAGCGATCGTCCGGCGCGATCGGGAGGCTGCGCGTGACGCTCTACGATCGTCCGGGAACGCTCGCCGAGATGGCGACGATCTTCGCGCAGAACCACGCCAATGTAAAAACGCTAGAACAGGCCGAGCAGGATCCGCCGTTCGCCGTCTGGAGCGTCGATCTGGACGTAAAGGACCTGGCGCATCTGACCCGGATTCTCAGCGCGCTGCGCGCCAGCGATGCGGTTGCCCAGGCAGAACGCGGCTGATGGCTATCGTCGGCCTGGATCACGTCCAGCTGGCAATTCCGGAAGGCGGCGAGGACGAGGCACGGCGTTTCTTCGTCGACCTGCTGGGCATGAACGAAGTGCCCAAGCCGGCCAACCTGTCGCCTAGCGGGTGCTGGTTCACCGGCGGAACGATGAGCCTGCATCTCGGCGTCGATCCTGATTTTCGGCCGGCAAGAAAGGCGCATCCCGCGCTGCTGGTCGATGATCTCGACGGGCTGCGCATCCGGCTCGAGGACGCCGGCTGCGTGACGAAGGACGACAAGCCGGTCGCAGGCTATCGCCGCTTCTTCACCGAGGATCCGTTCGGTAACCGCATCGAACTGATGCAGAAGGCCTAGAGCAGCTTCAGCTCGACCGCGACCTCGTCGCCCTCGGCCAGATCTTCCGCACGCATCACCTTCTTCGAGACGAGGAGGATCCACTCGCGTTCCTGTTGCGCGATTGCTTGTCCGCTCGATGGCGAGGGGGTCTGCGGAAACACCGACGTCTTCCAGCCGGTATCGCCGATCCTTGCGATGACCTTGACCGATCCGAAGCCACGCCGGCCGCCGAATTCCAGGCGGCGCAGCCGTTCGTGCATGGCGATCGCTTTCGCCGGACTGCCGGTCAGCGTGACGAGGTGATACGTTCCGCGTTCGCCTCGCCAGCAGCTCAGCGGGACGCGGGCGCGAACCTGCTCAGTCATCCTTCACCGGGCGGATCGGGACGCGCAGATTGCACACGTCGATGCCGCCGGCGCCGACCTTGTAGAATGAATCGTCGCGATTGGCCGAGACCTCGGCATAGGCTGCGAAGCTGTCGCTGGAAGTCGACAGATACTCGAAACGGGGCGCCTCGGCCAATTCGTTGCCCAGCCGCACCGACACTATCGGCGTATGTTCCGCCAGCGTCTCGTAGACTCCTGCATCGCCGGTGCCGCGGGGCAGGGTGGATAGGTGCTGCATGCCCATGATGACCCGACCGACCACCGCGATGTTGCGGTCTAGCTGCCGGGGCGCGTGGCCGATCACGGCATAGAGTTCGGCCCCGGTGCCGGTGTCGGGCGAGAGGTCGCGCGCGACCCCGACCGAGCCGTAGCAGTGGACGGGCCAGCGGCGTAACACCCGGGTTCCGTCTGCAATCTGCAATCCGATGGGCCAGCCATCGTTGAAGGTCGCGCTTTCGGCGTAGGCATCGACCAGTTCTGGCCGAGGATGCCAGAGGACGATCACGTCCTCTTCCGGCTTTGCGGCGACCGTCTCGTCGACATATTGGCTCTCCGGCACGACATTCAGCCCCGTTGGCAGAGGTTTGGGCGTACCGCCTTCCTCCTCGCCGTCGCCCCACTGGACGACCCAGTTGTCGACCGAGCGGTAGACCGAAAGCCCGTCCCACCAGTGCGCCTTGGCGAGCGTCTGGATGTTCTCGACCCATCCCTTGCTGAACGGCGCGGGCATCAGCTGGATGATGACTTCGCGGTCCTTGCCATCGGCATCCGGGGCCAGGGTCATCACCAGCAGGTCCGCCGGATCGATCGCCACCCAGTCCGTTTTCGGTGCTCCTTGTACGATGGATGCAGGTGTCGGCTTTTCCGCCTTTTCCTGCGCGATGAGGGGCGAGGGCAGGAGCATGGCTGCGAGCGCGGTCGCGGCCAGTGCCGCCATCGATGATCTGTTCATGGCCACGAGGTCTGCCACGGCTTGCGCGACCTGACAACGCCCGCTAGAGGCGCGCGTTCTTGGTTGGCCTACCGCGCTATGCGCTACTTGAGGCCGAGGACGGATCACCAGGGTCCATTGCACTCAAGCCACTGAGCGGTAGTGCAGGCAAGTACGCGGAGCGGTGGCCGAGTGGTCGAAGGCGCACGCCTGGAAAGTGTGTATACGGTAACCCCGTATCGTGGGTTCGAATCCCACCCGCTCCGCCACCCACCCCCAGCACTCGTCTCTGGTTGCAGGGAACTGGTGCAAGCCGGCGGAACAGGCGGCCTTGCGAGGGCACTTCCGTAACGGCGCCATCATAAGGCGCGTCTCTTCCGCGTTATCAGGGCCGCATTTTCGGCTCTGTCTCTGGCGAGGTGTAGATCGGTTCGGTTTCCCTGTTCAGCAGGGAATTAACAGGGAAAAACCTTCGTTCGGGTGCGAAAACAGACCGAAATCGCCACCGGACGCGGAATCGTGTGTCACAATAGCGCGATATTTCTGCTACTTATGCGGCAGAAATCGCCGTTTCCCTGTTATTCGACGGAACAGGGTATTCAATCGACAGAACAGGGACTGTTATCGCGCCGAACAGGCGTGTTTTTCGCCCATAACTGGGCGCGCATCATTGGTGCCAGCCAAGGGCCTTGCGCTGCTGCGACCAGGCCAGCGGAATGTCGATCGCCTTCAGCGCCTCCAGGTTGAACCCGGCTGGCTGCGCCCCGCGCAAGATGTCGGCCTGCATGTCAGGCGCGAGGAGGGCGAGGCGCAGGATCAGGCGGTCGTAAGGTGAGGTGGGCGCGGCTCGCATCACCGGCAGGCCGCGCTCCCAATCCAGCATGGCATGCGCCCTGCGCAGGGCCGCGATCAGCACCGGATCGGGTCGGTTACTGCGCCTGGCTCCGCGTGCCACCAATTGCTTGCCGCCGCGCAAGGGAAGGGCAAGCGGCAGCTGGATGGTGGCCGCATCGCGTGTCTCATGCATGATCATCTCACCTTCGCAGAGATGGGTAGCGATCGTGGCAGGCCGGACGCCGGTCAGTTCTAGAAGGAGACCATCGTCGCGCAGTCGAACGGCGACCAGATGATCGAGGCGGGCGTCGGGTTGTGGCAACCAGCGCACCAGTGCCTCGGTGATCACACGCTCGATAGCAGGAGCAGCAAGCCGGCGGATGCGATCGTCATTCGGACGACGACCCTGCTGCAGCGAGGCCGAGACATAGTAACGATAGGCACGACCCGACTTGCCGCGCGATGTGGTCGGGCTCATGGGATCGCCTGCTGCATCGAAAAGCTTGCCGGTCAGCGGCGCCCTGGCGGTGCGGGTGCTGGCGCGGCTGCGGTGCCGGCGGGCATTGCCATCGAGATGGCGCTGGACCTGGTCGAACAGGTCTTGGTCGACGATCGGCTGATGCTCGCCCTCATGGATCTCATCCTTGTGGCGGATCTTGCCGAGATAGACATGGTTACGCAGCAGGTGGAACAGGGCCCCGCGGCTGAACGGCGCGCCGCCGACTTCCTTGCCCTTCGCTGTCGTCCAGCGCTTCGAACATATCTTCTCGCGTGCAAGGTCGCGTTCGAGGGCATGGACCGAACCAAGCTCGAGATAGCGGACAAAGATGTGGCGCACGGTTGCGGCTTCGCCCTCGTTGACTTCGAGCACGCGCGAGCCGGACTTCGGCAGGTCGTAGCCCAATGACAGGTTGCCGCCCATCCACAGGCCCTTCGCCTTGGACGCGGCAATCTTGTCGCGAATGCGCTCACCGGTCACCTCGCGCTCGAACTGGGCGAACGACAGCAGCACGTTGAGCATCAGCCGGCCCATCGAGCTGGTGGTGTTGAACGACTGAGTGACAGAGACGAAACTGACATCGGCCTGCTCGAACACCTCGACGATGCGGGCGAAGTCGGCGAGGGAGCGGGTGAGACGGTCGATCTTGTAGACCACCACGATGTCGACGCGGCGGGCCGCAATATCGACAAGCAGATGCTTTAGGCCGGGGCGCTCCATGCTGCCCCCTGAATAGCCTCCGTCGTCGTAAAAGGTCGGCAGCGTCACCCAGCCTTCGCTGGCCTGGCTGAGGATATAGGCGGCGCAGGCCTCGCGCTGGGCATTGAGGCTGTTGAACGACTGCTCGAGCCCTTCTTCGGAACTCTTGCGGGTATAGATCGCGCAGCGCATGATCTTGTCTGCCATCAACTGTTCCTGAGGCCGAAAAATCGTGGTCCGTTCCAGCGCGATCCGGCGATCGCGCTGGCAGCAGCCGACAGGCTGGGGAAGAGCTGACCCTCCCACCGAAACCCGTCCTCCTCGACCATGACCGTAACCGCACGGCCCTTCCAGTTACGGGTGAGCGCGGCACCGATGCCAAGGTTACGACCTTCCGGTTTGACAGGCCCGCTGCGCTGTAGAAGCCGTCTGGTCGCCTCGTCGAGCCCGCCGAACGCCTGTGCCTGGATGCGCCAGGCGATCAGCATGCGCATGATCGGGGCGGAGCGAAGCTGGGGAGGAGCGCCGTAGCGCCGCCTCCAGGTCTCGCGCAGGGCCTCAAGGCTCATCGCCTCGAGTGCGCCGACTTCGACATCGATATCCGCGCTGATCATGCCGGCTTCTCGGCATGGTAGCGGCGCGTGCCGTCGAGCTTGGTGGAAATGATGACGAGGCCGCGCTTCTTCAGCGATCCGGCCATGGCGCCGCGCACCGAGTGCTGCTGCCATCCGCTTGCGTGCATCATCTCGGCGATGCTGGCGCCGTTCTTGCGTAGGAGGAGCTTCTGCAGCTGGTCGAGCTTGCTGAGAGGTTGGGTGGTCGTTGTGGTCATGTGTGTTGTTCCGGTTCATGGCGGGGCCGGAAATGGCCGCCGCTACCGGAGCAAGCCCGGGACCGCCGGGCGTGACGACAGCAATGCTCGGTTGGGCAGCACAGTCCAGTCGTAAATATCGTCCCTGCTATCCACAGGGGATAAGCGGTTGCCAGACTCGCGAAGAACAGGTGGTCATGATATGTTCATGATATGAGCACGCCCAGCAAGAGAGCAGCCCCGACTGCCGACCGCCCGCTTGAAGTGGTGTATCGTCCGCTTGAGAGCCTAACCCCCGATCCGCGCAATGCGAGGACCCACTCGAAGAAGCAGGTGGCACAGATCGTTCAGTCGATCCGCGCCTTCGGGTTCACCAACCCGATCCTTGCCGACCCGCAAGGAAACCTCATCGCTGGCCACGGCCGGTTGCGTGCGGCAAGGGAGATGGGCCTGGACGAGGTGCCGGTGATTACACTCGCCGGTCTCTCGGATGCGCAGAAGAAAGTTCTGCGCCTTGCCGACAACAAGATCGCGCTCAATGCCGGGTGGGATGTCGAGATCCTCAAGCTTGAACTGACTGACCTGTCGCTGCCCGAGTTCGACATCGATCTTGGCCTCACCGGGTTCAGTCCGGGCGAGATCGACGTGGTGCTGGGCGAGAGCCCCGACCCTGATGACGAGGTGATCCCGGAAGTGCCGCAATCCCCCCGCGTGCGCCCAGGTGATATCTGGCAGCTGGGCGAGCACCGGATCGCCTGCGGCGACGGGCGCGATGTGGCCTTCCTCCAGCGCCTGGTTGGCGAGGGTGCGGCGATCGACTGCGCCTTCCTCGATCCGCCCTACAATGTGAAGATCAACGGCCATGCCAACGCCAAGGGGCGTCACCGCGAGTTCGCCATGGCCTCGGGCGAGATGAGCGAGAACGAGTTCCGCACCTTCCTTGCCGATACGCTGGGCGCCTGTGCGGCAGTATCGCGCGATGGGGCGGTGCACTTCGTGTGCATGGACTGGCGGCACATGGACGATGTGACCGCGTCGGTCACCGGCATCTACGACGAGCTGCTCAACATCTGCGTGTGGAACAAGAGCAATGCCGGGATGGGATCGCTCTATCGCTCCAAGCACGAGATGGTGTTCGTCTACCGGGTAGGCAGTGCCTCGCACACCAATGCGGTCGAGCTCGGCAAGCACGGTCGCAACCGGACCAATGTGTGGGAATATGCCAGCGTCAACTCGATGCGCGGGAGCAGGCGTGAAGACCTGGCGCTGCATCCCACGGTCAAGCCGGTGGCCATGGTTGCCGACGCGATCTGCGACGTCACCCGGCAGGGCGAGCTGGTGCTCGATATCTTCCTTGGCTCAGGCACCAGTCTGATTGCTGCCGAACGGGTCGGAAGGAGGTTCCGCGGGCTCGATATCGATCCCGCCTATGTCGATCTGGCCATGACCCGCTGGAGCGAGCTCACCGGCAAGGAGCCGGAGCTTGTCCATCGCGATGACCATAAGGAGGCGGCGGCATGACCAGCACCCGCTTCCAGCCCGGCCAGTCCGGCAATCCGAAGGGCAGGCCGAAGGCGCGCCGACCCAACAACTCTGCGTTCGACATCATCATCGACCAGACTCTCGCCGTTACCCAGGGCGACAAGACCCGCGATCTGACCGTCGACGAGGCCCTGCAGCTGCAAACCTACCAGGACGCACTCAAGGGCAACCGCATGGCGATCCGCAAGGTGATGAAGATGATCGAGAAGCGCGAGGCGGCACTGGCGAAGAAGAGCAGGCCGGCGCCGCGCCATATCCCGATCGAAAGTCATCACTGCGCGGAGAATGCCAATGAGGCCATGCGCATCCTGGATATCGCCAGGCCGGACCTCAACCACCCAATGCGGTGGAAGGTCCAGGCCTGGGCCACGCAGGCAGCCCTTAGCCGGCCGGGTCGCAGAAAGTTCGCGCCAAGGGATGTCGAGAGCATCAGGTTCTTCACCTTCGATGCCGACACGTTGCGCTGGCCGCGGGGACGCATCGAATGAGCAGCGCCGAACAGGTTGGTTACGCGAGGCCGCCGGTCGCTAGCCGGTTCCAGAAGGGCCGCTCAGGCAACCCGAGGGGGCGACCGAAGAACCGTCGCCGCGAGATACCCTACGATGCCGTGCTCGGGCAGATGGTGACGATCCGCGAGGACGGGCGAGAGCGCCGGGTCACGGCTGCCGAGGCGTTCCTGCTTCAGCTCACCCAGAAGGGCCTCGCTGGTGACAGCGCCGCAGCCCGCGCTTCGCTCGATGCGATCGAGACAGCGCGTACCGCGCGCAATGAAGTGACTTCGGGGGTCTCAAAGATCGTGATCTCTTCGGTAGGGAGCGGGGCAGACGCGATCATCGGCAAGCTCGGGATCGCCCGGCTCAAGTTCCCGACAGACAAAGCGCGTGTGCGTTGGGAGCTCAATCCATGGATCGTTGAAGCTGCTCTCCAACGGTTCGGCGACACGCAGCTCTCGCTCGACGAGCAGAGCGAAGTGTGGAATGCCACTCGTGCGCCGCATCAAGTGAACTGGCCAGACTGGTGGGCCTACAGCGGCGAATGACTGCTTTGCGCCCCAATCCCGGTTATTCAAGTGGTCGCGAGCTTTTCCCGAAAACCGCCATTCGCTTAGTAAGAATGGCCAAGCTGCCACACCCCAGTCTGATCAGTCCATGGTACTCATGAGGGCGAGGAGCTCGACTTGGCTGCGACAGTCCGCTTTTTGAAGTATTCGGTGAACATGATTTCTTACCGTGCCGACCGAGGTGCCCATCGCGGTGGATATTTTTCCGGGCGACCAACCACACAACAACTTTTCCGCGACTTCGCGCTCGGTTTTCGTCAGGCCCAGCAGCACCGTCGCAAGTTCCGCTTTGCGGCGGGCTCGGTTCTTGTCGGGCAATTTAAAGACTACCATGGCGGCTGCAGAGAAACTGAAAGCGTGCTCCGCGGGCATGCGCAAAAATTCGACGGCAACCGAGTTCAAGTCGGGAGATTTCAAGACACATCGTTCCAATCCGGCCGGAAAGGGAATCGCCCAGGATTGGATCGTCCGCGACAACCCGTTTTCGAAAGCGGTGCGAGCAATCCGATCATGAGGAGCGAAACGTCCATCGACCATCCGCCCGAAACTTTGGCTCGCCACCAGATTCTCGGCAGACGGCGTCATCGCGCGAATACGCCCAGTAATGTCGCAGATCGCAACTGCCAATCCCACGCTGTCGAGCGCTGGGGTCAGTAGCTTGAGGCCCTGTCCTTCTATAGCCTCGCGCAGGAGAACGGCCGAACGGGCTGCACCGGCAATATGCTCGAACGCCCTCTTGCCCTCGTCGTTCAGACCGGGCCCGTTCGCTGATTGGATGGCGGCCAGTCCGACGAGGGTGGCATCAGTGCGGATCAACGTGCTGACGCAGCAATAACCGATATCGTGACGATCCATCCATCCCGCGAATTCCGGGGACCGGCGACGATCGCCGGCGGTATCGAAGTCCGCCTCATCCAAGGTCATGAGTTCCGGTCGCTGCAAACCGACATGGACCTTGGAATTGACCGCCGGATTCCCTCCGTCGATGGCAACAAACTCGGCTGCGGCGTCCTCTCCGACGCGAGTCATCATGTTGAGCGGAACAAGCGAATCTCGGCCAAAAGCGACAAGCTGCCCTGAACGCATACCAAGAAGATCAGTCATGCCGTTCAGGGCATCCGACCACCCGATTTCCCCTATTGCTGCGCGATTGAAATTCCCAGCCGCCGCCAGCACGGAACCATCTGTGAGATACAACGACCACTGCCCCAATCCGGTGCACTTACTCGACCGAAGTTGAGATCTCCGGATTATCTTCGGGTATGTGCAATCTTGTAGTAGCGCCCTTCGAGACGGCCCAGATATTGCCAAGATTATCGGCGATTTCCAGATATTTCTTCGCTTAGCGGCGGTCTCATCTGGTTTTCGCGAATTTTCGGCGGTTGGCGCAGGATCGTCTGAACGTGGTCCTGCCGCCTGTCGCCTCGAATGCATCAGGAGGCAAAATCGAGATGATCAAGACTTCACGTAACCTGCGCCGCGCCGCGTTGTTGCTGCAGGCCGGAACCGCCATGCCGTTGCTCATGGCGACCGCGGTGCACGCGACCCCGATCATCGTGTTTGACGATGGCGACATCGTCGTCGATGAAGCCAGCGCGAGCGGCGATCCGACTGCCGTCGATGTCTATTCGAGCGGTGGCTCGGTCGATATTTCCGTCGATACGGTCACTGCGACCGCACCCGACGATGCACGTGCAGACGTCGTTTACGTCGGGGCCGGCGGCTCGGGTACCGTGACTGCCAACTTCGGCTCGATCACCGCGACCGGCGGCAATCTGCGGGCTGCCCTGATCGAAACCGAATCAGGCGCGATTGACGTGACGGTCGGGTCGGTGACCATGGACGGCGAGGCCAATGCCGGTGTGCATGCCCTGAGCGCCAGCGGAGACGTGACGATCAACGCGCAGGACGTGCGCGTGCTGGGAACGGGCATCGATCCCAATTACGAAGTCTTCCCCGAGGCTGTTTTCGCCCAATCTGGCGAAGGTTCGGCCACTGTAATCGTTGGCCATGCAGAAACGTTCGGCCTGTTTGGTTCGGCCGTGATCGCGCTCGCCGGTACCGACGCGACGATCCAGGTCGATTCCGCTACCGCTCATTCGGACGGCGCCGTCGCAGTCTCTGCCCGAGGGGGCGATTCCACCACGATCACGGCCGGAACCGTGACGATGACGGGTGACGGGAACGCGATCGAAGGCGCGTCGGACGGCAGCGTCACGATTTCCGCCGATACTGTCTCTTCGGGGGGGCTGGGCATTCTGGCCCAAGGCGGCGAGAGTATTGCGGTTACCTCGGGAACGTTGGACGCGGCGCGCGGCATCCTGGCCGATGGCGGCACGACGGCCGAAACGAGCGTGAGCGTCGAAGGCGCCGTCACCACGACCAACGGATATGGCGTCGTCGCGCTGGGCGAAACCGTCACCGTAATAATGAGCGCGGATTCCAGCATTACTGCAGAAGGCTCCGGCGTCACGGCCAACGGGCAGACCGCCGCCACTGTGGTCGCTCAGGACATCGCCTCGGTCGGCCAAGCGATCCGCGCAACGACACTGGCGGCTGGCCCGGTGAATGTGACCGTGAACGGCACGGTGGAATCGAGTGGTAGCAACGCCGTGAGCCTCGTTGGTAATGGCGTGATCCTTGCCATCACAGAAGGCGCCGAAGTGATTTCGCACGCAGGCAACGCCTCCGTTGCCATAGGCGGACGGGACGGGAACATTTCGATCGCCAACGCTGGGACGATCGCCGCCTACGATGCGGCCGCCAGCGGCATCGGCGTCTCGACGAGCGGCAACATCGCCATCGACAGTAATACCGTTGTCGTATCCACCGATCAGGCGCCGAATTCCCCGTTTACGGCTTCGGCCATCAATGCCGAATCGACCGGCGGCAGCGTCGACATCGCCGCTCAATCGGTCACGGTCGACGCGCCGGGTCGATATGGCATCAACAGCGTTGCGAGCGGTGACGGCGATGTGAGCATTACGGCTGGTGTCGTGAGCATGACTGGGGCCACCCTGAAGGGCATTCGCGGCGATGCGCAGACGGGCGATGTGACCATCGCCGCCGACACCGTCTCGACGACCGCCGATGGTGCGATGGGTGCTTATGGCCACAGCGTCGACGGCAATGTGAGCGTTTCGGTCGACTTGGTCAGCACAGAGGGCGGGATCGATTTCAACACTGGCGAAGCGGCGGAAGGCGCGTTCGCGCAGTCGGACAACGGTTTTGCCAGCGTCGCCGTGAACGAGGCGACGATCGGCGGCTACGCCTCGAGCGGCGCGATCGCGATCGGTGGAGCCGGTGCGACCTTGACCGCTGGCAATCTGACAGTCGCGGGCCAGTATTCCGCCGCAGCCTACGCGCAAAGCAACAATGGCGATGCCTCAGCGAACGTCGGATCAGTCACGCTTACCGGCGACAGGCAAGGCGCTGTCAACGTCATCGCCGACGGGGGCAATGCCATGCTCTCGATCGGACAGATCAACAGTGAAGGCACACTCGCGAACGGGGCATATGCTTATGCGCTCAACAACGCGACAATCAATAGTGGAAGCGTCGCCGTCCAAAACTACGGGATCGTAGCAATTGCCGACAACGGCGCGGCAACCGTGTCCACTACCGGCGACACCACTGCCGATCTGCGATGGAGTATTCGGGGTATTGGTGCCGACGTAAACATCACGACGGCTGCTGACACGCTGACCCAGGGCGGCACCGACGGCATCTGGGCCCAGGCGGCCGACACCGCCACCGTCGTCAACGGCGGAACCGCGCTCGCGACCGGCGATCTGGGCAGTGCCATCCGGGTGACCGGTAACGGTGCTCTATCGGTCACGTCCGATACGGCGGTCGTCACGGGCGCCGGCGCCGATCCGGGAGTTCGTCCCAACGATACTTATCGCATCGAGCAAGGCGGCATCATCGTCGAGGGTGCAGAGGGCCCTATAATGATCGACAGCGGTACGGTTGATGTCGCAGGCGAGTACCGATATGGTATCTCGGCGCGCGGAAATGGTCCGATCTCGATCACCGCGAATACGGTCACCCTCGCCAGTGCAGACAGCGTTGCAGTCGTAGGGCGCGGCGGGGTCGGAGATGTCTCTATCACTACCGGATCCGTGACCACCACGGGCGCCAGCGGCGTCGGAGTGTTTGGCAATGCGACGTCGGGCAACGTCACGATCGACGCGGGTACGACCCGGGTCGAAAACGAGGGACTGCAGGGCGACTTCACTGGCGATGCGGTAGTCGGTTCGTCGGACAGCGGATCAGTCACAATCACCAGCGACAACGCCTACTCAGCCGCATACGGCGGCTCCGCGGTCGTCGGCATTGGGGCGAACGTTAGTATCGATTCGATCATGGCGGAGACTGCGGGCGATGGCGGCATCGCCGTTTATGGCGCCGCGCAAATGGCTGGCGGATCGGTGTCGATCAATGCGGACACAATCGTCGCAAGCGGAACCGGTCAGCGAGCCCTTTACGCTTCTAGCAACGGTGGCAATGTCGATGTCACCGTGGGTGATGTCACCTCGAACGTGGAGAGCAATACCGCATACGGTTTGTTCGCTCGCGGCGCTTCGACCAGCATCGACGTCAACGGCGAGCTCGTCTCGGGAGGCATGGCGGTCAACTCGCAGAGCTTCGGCGGAACGTCGGTCGTGAACGTCAACGGGTCAGTCGTATCGGCCCTCGATATCGGCGTCAGCACGTTCGCGCAGTATGGTGAGGTCAACGTAGCGGACGGCGCGAGCATCGAGGCTGCACGCGCGGCCGTGGTGTTCACCAACCTATCGCCAGTCGATGCCGGGATCATGTATCTCGACAACCACGGCACGATCAGCGGCAGCGTTGGCGTCTACGTGAACCCGAATGGCCAGGGCATCTCGCCCAGCGTCTACATCTACAACGACGGCACGATCACCGGTACGACGACCGGGTTCGCCGTCATCACCGGCAACGCCGACGACTCCCTAGAACTGACCGAGAATGCGATCGTCAACGGCATCGTGGACCTGGGTGGCGGCGATGCTGACATTCTCTCAGTCGGCTTCACCGACGGCGCGGCGGCGGATGCCATCGGCAGCGTCGCGCAGACGATCAATACCGAGTACCTCTCGGTCAACGACGGCTATTGGATCGCAAACACCGGCAACTCGGTCTACCAGCGGATTGCCATTGACCAAGGGGCAGGGCTCGAGATCCAGCAGGTCGACGGATACGCCGCGGTCGTAGCGCCTAACGTCGTCGTTGATGGTGAGCTGGCGCTCAACTTCAACACCGATACCGAGGCTGGCGACCTTACCGGAATCTCGATCGAAGGCGACGGCTCGGTCCACGTGACCGGCACGGCGACAATCTTGTTCGACGACACTTCCGGCCTCACCTACACCGGTGGCACCTATGTCGAGAACGGCACGCTGCTTCTGACCGACGAGTACGGCTACAATGTGTACACGTCGGGCGACGGTACCTTCCAGCTGGGCGACGGCGACACGGCCGGCGACTTCACCGGCTCGCTCGTCAACGACGGAACCTTCGTCTTCGCTCGCAGCGACGACTATACCTTCAGCGGCGATTTCAGCGGGACGGGTTCGTTCGAGAAGCTGGGCGAGGGCCGGATACTGTTCGACGGTCTGTATGCCTTCGACGGCCTGACCACGATCTATGCAGGCTCGGTCGCGCTGTCCGGCGCGCTCGCAGCGGACACGCAGCTGCAGGTTTCGGGCGGTGTGTTCGACCTGTCCTCGGTCCAGGGCGGAGCGCAGACGATTGCCTCGCTCAGCGGCACGGGTGGCACGCTGATCCTGGGCGACATCAGCCTGACGGTCGATCAGACCGGCACGACCAGCTACTTCGGTGATATTACCGGCTCGGGCGAGTTCATCGTCGAGGGTACGGGCGACCTGAAGCTCGAAGGAGACATCTCCTTCACCGGCGATGCGATCATCAACGGCGGCACCCTGTCGGTGAACGGCTCGATGACCGAAGCCGACTTCTTCGTGAACACCGGCGGTACGCTCGGCGGGAACGGCGAAGTCGGACCGGTGGTGGTCGATGGCGGCACGATCGGTGCCGGCAATTCGATCGGCACGCTGACCGTCGTCGGCGACCTTACGCTCTCTGCGGCCTCGATCTTCGAGATCGAAGTCAACGCGGCGGGCGAAGCGGACCTCGTGAATGTCACAGGGACCGCCACGCTGGGCGGAGCCACCGCTTCGATCCTGGCGGAAGAGGGCGCTTACGCGCCGTTCACCGAATACACGGTGCTGACCGCGGGAAGCGTGGTGGGTACCTTCGGCGACATCACGACGAACTACGCGTTCCTGACGCCGCAGTTCGCCTACGATGCGACGGAAGTCTCGCTGGTCCTGCGCCGCAACGATATCGCCTTCTCGGATTTCGGCGCGACCGGCAACCAGTCGGCGGTGGGTGGCCTGATCGAGGACCTGGCGGTGGGCAGCGTACTCTACAACGAGGCGCTCCTGCTGACGGCAGCCGAAGTTTCGCCAGCCTTCGAGACGCTCACGGGTGAAGCCTACCCGGCCTATCTGGGCGCCATGGTCGAAACCGCGGAAATGCTGCGGGACCAGCTGCGTCCGGCACCAGCCGAAGGCGTCTTCGCCTGGGGCAACGGTCTGCTCGGCAAGGTCGACGGTTCCGGCAGCGGCTACCGCGATGCGGAATTGTCGTCGAAGGGTGTCGCAGGCGGCCTCGGCTACGGAAATGGCCCGCTTCAGGCTTCGATCGGGCTCGGCAAGGTCTGGCACGATGCCGACGACCTGGGCGTCTCGGACGCGCAAACCACCGTCCTGTCGGCCCGCGTCGGCTACGGCCAGGCGCTCGGTTTCTCCGGCGAAGTCGGTATCCAGAAGGGGTGGAGCGATGCGAATATCGCTCGCACCACCTCGCTCGGCTCCATTTCCGAGAACCTGGCTGGCGAAATCGACGGCGACTATCTGCAGGTGTTCGGCGAGGCCGGTTACCTGTTCGGTAGCGAGACCGCGGCCTTCGGTCCCTATGTCGGCCTGAGCACGGTGAACCTCGATGCGGACGACCTGACCGAAACCGGCGGCGTCACCGCGCTCGACATCTCCGATCTCGACCGCACGGTCACCTTCGGCCGGATCGGCGGCAAGTTCGACGCCCGGATGGCCGGTGGCCTGACGCTGGGCGGCAACGCTGCTTACCGCCGTGCCTGGGGCGACCGGGAGAACGCCGCGAGCATCGCCTTTGCCGACAATGGCAGCGACGTGCTGATCGGTGCCCTGCCGATCGACAAGAGCGCATGGGAACTGGGTGCGAGCATCGGTTACCGTTCGGGCCGCCTTGCACTCGAGGCGGGCTATGCTGGCACTTTCTCCGACAGCTACGACAGCCATGGTGGCCGTCTGAGCCTGTCGATCGGCTTCTGAAGCTTGAACAGCGTCCGGCGGGCAGCGGGATCATCTCGCGGTCCGCCGGAACACGATGCGACCCGAAGGGCCTGATCGCAGCAGGCTCCTCCAACTGAAAGGCCCCGGAGAACATCCGGGGCCTTTTTTATTGTTCGTTGCGGATGGCGGCGGGGACTATTTGCCCAGCGGATCGGCCGGCTTGATGAAGTAGCCGACGACCGACCATCCGGTGCCTTCGCGAACCATGACAGCCGTCTCGACGGCGTCGGTCGGCGCGTCCGAGAACTTCGTGTCGAACTCGACAATGCGATATTCGCCGGCAGGCGCGCCGGGCAGCTTGTCGTAAGCCGTCACGCCCTTCAGCGAGCGCGTCATCACCGTGCCGAGCGGTGCGCGAACCGGTTGGACCTGGGCGGCCCACGTCTTTGCGGTAACTGCGCCGCGGAAGGCGGTGAGACTGCATGGCTGGTGGGACTGATCGAGACGACGATGAAAAAGCTTGGTGAAACCGGCCACCACGCCGGCAACGACCGGATAATGTGGGGCGTGATTGACGGGCGAGTTGGCTATCTACAGGTTTTTCAAATGGGCGGGTTCACGGATCGAGAGGACTTCGGCAGCGAAGCCTGGGCAACTGCGGAGATGGCCGAGTTTGATCGCATCATGGATGAAGCCTTCGCTGCATTTGCCGAAGCTGGTGTCCAAGGAGTAATCGTTGACCTGTCGAACAACCGCGGTGGCTGGGACAAGATCGCAAAGGCGATCCCCGCGCGTTTCACGGACCAAGCCTATGTTGGCTTCACAACCGCGACCCGTGGGTCCGGCCTCTCTCCCTTTCCGCACGTAATAGAGCCTGCGTCGGGGCCGCGCTTTACCGGCCCAGTCTATTTGCTCACCAGTGATGTCACGGTCAGCGGGGGAGAGCTTGCCACGCTGGCTCTGCGACAGAACCCGCGGGTGGTGCATCCCGGAGCCACAACCCGCGGTGCGTTCTCCACTCCGCTGGCTAAGCGACTGCCCAACGGCTGATTGCTTGAGCTTTCAAATGAGATCTTCGCCGCGCCCGACGGCAGCGTTTATGAGGCGGCCGGGATCAAGCCGTCGACAGTGCTCGAGGTTTATCCTGGAGATGCGCCGGTCGAAGGACATTGGCGTGCGGTCGAAGCATTGGCCGAGATGATCGCTTCCCGCTGACTAGATGGACCAATTTCCCACGCCACGTCCATGACCGGTTTGGGCCTTTTGTGATCCAGAAGCAGACAGTCCGCAGACGGCCCATTTGCGGTCGGTAAGCAATACGCCCTCAACCAAGACGTAGGCTTCCCATTTCTTTGTTCTAAAAAGCAGACGCTCTCTGCGACCACTCCGGGCAAGAAGAATGAAGACGACATGCTCTCGAAGTTACCCAGCGGCGCGGAGCCGTAGGTCATGGAGCTTTGGAGTCAAGATCGGCCCAATTGTGAAATCCACAAAGTTCAGAATTTGTCGTCTATCTGGTCGACAAAAGGCAGAGTTTCCTAGTGCGATGGATTAATCAAGCGATCCCACCCGTTCCTCCTTCGAGGCGTTTATCAACGCGCGTCGGCACTAATGGAGGTTTGCTCATGAAATCGAATGTCATCTGTATCGCACTCGCTCTTACTTCTGCGGGAGCAACCAGCGCAGCCATCCCCATGCTTCAGGAGGAGCGGGCAGCACGCGAGGAAGAGAAATTGATTCTCGATCATCCGATCGCCGGTATCGAGAACAATCGGTGGTTCGACTATCGGACTGATGTCATCGAAGCTCAGAAAGAGGTCACCAGCGACCTGCGCCGCGCCAGCGATATCGAGGACCAGCGCGATGCGTGGGAAGAGTATGCCCAAGAGCTCAAGCATGAACGTGAAGACTACATTCACGACATGGCGAAGCGCGGCTTCCGCCACGGCAGTGTCACCGTCTTCGACTGACGATCCCTAAGGTTGTGCCGCCCACTTCCTCCTATTGGGCGGCCGACGATGTTACGAAGGACCGGAGCACGCCCTTCCGGTCCTTCTTCTTTGCTGTCACCGGGTGAGAGCTTACCGCCAGCCAGCTTTGCGCGCGGCGGCCTCTTCCTCTGCATTGAGAGCTGGCCCCACAGCCATTTCCTGTACCTGCTGGAAGATGGGGTTGGTGCTTGCTTGGCGGAAATCCTTCGCACTACCACGCACATATTCGACAGCGGCCCGCTTCTCCCATCCACTCGGCGCATGGCAGGCGATAGCCGAGCGGCCGGGCACACTGTAGGCGCGGCAGAACTCGTCCTCGCTGTTGCGAAACGAGAGGAGGATGCGCGTGTCGCCGTCGGGTCCCTGCTCGGACACCAGCTGGTTGTCGAGCGTCGCGAGAAGCTCCGGTTCCATTTTGTCCGTCCCTCCGCGCGGCAAGAACAAGGCAAGCGCGAGCGACGCCGCGAGCGCCGGTCCGGCATAGAGCGACCAGCGCGGTATCCTTCGCTTCGTCTCGATGCGCTCGCGTGCTGTAGCGAAATCGACCACTTCGGACTGTTTAGGCTGGAGTATGGCAGTGAGGTGTTCCGGGACTGGTTTCTCGGCAATTTGGGCGAAATGTTTGGCAAGGCGGGTCTTAAGGCCACGATGCGCCTCTACTTCTGCTGCCAGCGCGGGGTCTGCCGCAACGAGGGCGGCAACCTCGGCCTGGCGCTTGGTGTTGAGCTGGCCATCTGTGAAGGCTGCGAGTTCTTCACGGGTTACGGTCATTCAGCCTCTCCCAGCAGTTCGAGCAGCGCATCGCGCCCGCGCACCAGGCGCGAATTAAGCGTACCCACCGGGCAGCCGACGATTTCGGCGGCCTCCTTGTAGGCATAGCCTTCGACCATCACGAGCAGCACCGCCTCGCGCTGGTCCTCGGGCAGTCTCTGCATGGCACGATCGACCATCGACAGCTCGACCGTGTGCTCTTGCGCGCCGTCGCCACCGACCGACTGGCCAGCGTCTTCATGCACGAAGGTCTCGCGACGGCGAGTCGCCGCCCGGACCTGGTCGATCCAAATATTGCGCATCACGCGATACATCCAACTATCGAGCCGCGTACCTTCCAACCACTTGGTCTGGTTGGCGAGCGCGCGTTCAAGGCTCATCTGACAAAGATCATCACCGTCAGCCGAGTTCCCGCATAGCCCGACCGCGAAACGTCGCAGCCGGGGCAAGAGTGCCAGCAGGTCCTGCTCGAACGATGTGCTCAGCGTCTTTGCCTTCCGAGGGATTAAACGGATGACCCCGCCCGTTTCATCCATGCTTAATCACGATCAGGGAAAAGGTCGAAGCGATGAACCGGATTATCCTCATCCCCGCGCTAGTCGCGAGCCTTGCCCCCCCGCTGGCGGCGCAGGTCGCGCTGCCAGCTTTGCCTGTGCCGCGCGTAGGCGAGGTGCTCGTTCCAGTGACCGGCGAGATCGATGATCCCAAGCAATTGGTCGCCGACCTCGCGCGGGATCGCCTGCGCACCATCGATCGCCTTGTCCGGCGCAATCGCCATATTATCGAACCGGATTCGGCGGGAGAACCCGCACGTCGGGGCGAGTTGCTGGTGATGGATGTCGACGAGGAGGGGCTTCGCCGGGCACAGCAGGACGGTTTCACCGTCCTTTCCGCTGAAAAAGTGCCCGGCTTGGGAATCACCGTGACCCGACTTGCTACCCCGAAGGGCGCGTCGTTGGCTCAGTCGGAAACCGCCCTAGCCAAAATACTCCCCGACGCTGTGGTCTGTGCTGACAATCTCCATTTCCAGTCCGGCCAGGCGGGCTCCCCGCTCGTTCCCCTCGCCAGCGCCGGACTTTCAGGGCAGGGTTCCCTCGAAGTTGGGATGATAGACGGCGCACCGGGCAACGCCATACCCGTGTTCGCTGCGCGCGGGTTCGCGAAAGGCGCCCCGTTTCCGAGCCATCACGGCAGCGCGGTCGCCTCGCTGCTTCTCTCAGCAGGTGTCGACAAGGTTCGGGTCGCCGATGTCTATGGCACCGACAGTGCGGGCGGAAACGCGTTGGCCATCGCCAAGGGGCTGGGATGGCTGGTCTCCCAAGGTAGCGATGTCGTTACCATCAGCCTAGTTGGCCCGAAGAATGCCGTCCTCGAGCGGGCTGTGTCGGCCGCGCAACGCAAGGGCGCGGTAGTCGTCGCAGCGGTCGGCAACGATGGACCGGCTGCGCCGCCCGCCTATCCAGCCAGCTATAACGGTGTCGTCGCGGTGACGGCAGTTGACGGAAAGCGACGCGCCCTGATCGAGGCGGGACGGGCCCTACATATAGATTATGCGGCCCCTGGAGCGGATATTTCTGGCTTCAATGCAAAGGGGAAGCGCATCTCGCTGCGCGGGACATCCTTCGCCACGCCCTTGGTTGCAGCGCGGATAGCGAGTGCAGGCAAGGGCGCATGGCGCAAGGCGCTCGACGCCGAGGCCATCGACCTCGGCGAGCGGGGGCCGGACAGCACATTCGGGCGTGGACTTGTCTGCGCTGCGTGCAAGGGGCACTAAAAAAATTTGCGGGGGCATGGATTAACCGCCGAGCTGCATCCGTTTTTCTTCAGAAGCGAGCGACGAACGTCCTGAAAGGCTCGCTGACTAGAAAGGAAAACGAACCATGAAAAAGCTCCTATTTGCCGCTTCGGCACTCACCTTCTTCGTCGCGCCGGCCGCTCAGGCCCAGCTTCTCCCCGGTTCGCCGGTCGGCTCGATTGCTCGCGGGTCCACCGGTCCTATCGGCTCGATTACCCGCCTCCCAAGAGAATCTGTTCGTTCAGCCACTCGTGGCGAGGTGCGCGGCGATGCCAACACCCGCGGGAGTCAGAACGTCGACCGCCGCTCAGGCTCGGTTTCTCTTGATCGCACGATTGACGCAGGTGCCGATGCGACGGCAAGCCAACTGCTAGACACGCCGCTGGGATCCGCCAATGGCTCGACCTCAGGCAGCGGCAGAGCTTCGGGTTCGGGCAGCGCCGATGCGCAGCTGATCGGGACAGAGGCTGTCCAAGGCGTTGCTCAGGATACGGTTGGTCGTGGGCGCGAAATGGCAGCCACGGTCCGCAATCTTGTAATACCAGCCGTTGGTGCGACACGCGATCGTGCTACCGATCCGGTCGGCCAGGCCAGCACGCTCGCCGGTTCGGCACAAGGCGCTGGTTCGGCAGCAGGAGCCGCTTCGGGCATGTTGGGCAACGGCGTGCTTGCCGTAGCTGGCAGCGGCGCGGCGGAAGGCGAAGGCGCTTTTGCGGTTGCACCGCGCATCCCGGTAATGTCGCCAAGTGGAGATCGGCTCGGCGAGGTTCGCCAGATCATCGCCGACAAACGCGGCCGGATTCAGCAGGTAGTCGTCGAAACGCGCGATCGCACAGTAACGCTGCCAGCTGCTAGCCTTGCTGGTTCGGGAGGCGCCCTCGTCATGGTCGAAAGTTCGGCTGCTGGTGAACTGCCAGCCGAGTAAGTTGCTCGAAACGATGGATGATGGCCGGGCAAAGCCCGGCCATTATTCGTTGTAAGATCGAGCCTAAAGAATTCTCGTAATTAATCCGTATCTCTTGGTAACTCCCAAAGGAGCAGACAAACCGTTCCCTGCGGATTTGCGGTCAGCCGGTTCAAGCACCTGTAACCGGCTAACGCTATTGGAGTGTCATAATTTTTCCAACCTCATATGCGCCAGTTTCCGGACAATGCTCCCTAACGAGTGAGTAGCGAAAATTTGGAACACGTGTTAGTGCGAGCCACGTCAAGATGTATGGCTATGTCTGTCACATCGCTTCTCGTCATCAGCACAGGCCTGACGCTAGCTTGCGCGCAAGGGCTTAGGCGGATGACTTCACGGTCTTTCGCTCAGTAGTCATAGGACCGTAATGACACGCAACACCGATGTTCTGTGGGATTCGACCCTTGAGGGCGTGCTTGCCACTGCTCTTGACGCTGTTGTGGTCATGACGCCTAACGGGTCGATCGCGAGATGGAATAGCGTTGCGGAAACTACGTTCGGCTGGACAGCCAACGAGGCTGAAGGATGCAGTCTCGGTGAGTTAATTGTTCCCTTGGAACACCGACAGGCGCATCAAGAAGGACTGTCGCGGGTTGCGGCAGGTGGAGAGCCGCACGTCCTCAATCGCAGGATCGAAATTACCGCACTCCATCGGGATGGGCATGAGTTTCCGGTCGAACTCTCCATCACCACGGCTTCGACTACAGCGGGTGAGGTCTACGTCGGGTTCATCCGAGACATCTCAGAGCGTCGGAACGCCGAGAGGAAGGTCGAGCACGAAGCCGCCACGAATCGGCTTATGTTTGAAGTAGCCAGCATGGCTGCTGATTCAGAGTCATTGGACGAGGCTTTGCGAAAAGCGTTGGCTGCGATTTGCGAGATAACCACATGGCCTGTTGGGCACGCTTTCACCGTCCCAGCAGGCAATCAGAAGATCTTGCGCTCATCTGGCATTTGGTTTGAATTGCGGCCCGGTATCGCTGATAAAATCCGTCGACGCACAGACGAGATCGAGTTTACACGTGGAGTGGGTCTTCCCGGAACGATTCTGGAATGCGGAGCGGCGCGATGGGTCACGGACACGGCCAAAGAAGATAATTTCGTTCGCAAAGACTGCGGATTTAGAGGTGCTTTTGGTTTCCCCCTCAAGAGCAGCGGCCGTATTGTCGCTATACTTGAGTTTTTCTCAGAATCGCCCGCAAAGCCTGATCCCGGTATGTTGTTAATTGTACAAGCTCTCGGCGAGCAAGTTGGTCGTGTATTTGAACGTTTGCAGACGCACGATCACGAGAAGTTGTTGCTTCACGAATTGAACCACCGAATGAAAAACATCATTGCTGTCGTTCAAGCCATCGCCCAGCAGACTTTCAGGTCGGCAAAAGATGTTGGGGACGCGCAAAACGTCTTGCAGGGACGTTTAACAGCGATTGCAAACGCTCAAGACTTGTTGATTTCGAAAAACATTGAGGGTGCTTCACTTCAAAAATTGATTGAGGGCTCTCTTGCCGGTTCAGGCGTAGATCAACAGAAGGTGTCGATCTGCGGCCCAGAGATCCCGGTCTCCTCACGAAACGCGGTCACAATCTCCCTTGCGGTTCACGAAATGTGCACAAATTCAATGAAGTACGGAGCGTTTTCAAACGCAGATGGGCGGGTTGCGATCGAATGGGGTATTGAAGAATTGCAAGAAAGTTTCTTTTTCAGTTGGACAGAAACAGGCGGACCGCCAGTTGCTCCTCCTACGAGAAAGGGCTTCGGATCGAGCCTAATCGAAAAGGGCCTGGCATCGGATTTGGGTGGCTTAATCACGTTAGACTACCGTCCGGAGGGCTTGGTTTGTCGGTTCACAGGACCCGCTCCAGAGGCGTTTTCAAAAACGCCAGTGCAGCGGTGAGCGACGACCGTTCAGGGGCCGATGTGATTGACAGCGAATTTAAGGCGCCACTTAGCGCCGAGCCGCATCTGCATCGGACGAACCCGTGATTATGAGGGAAGCCGTAGCAAAAAGCTTGCGTGCGGCACCACCTTTTTTACTATCGGAGCTTTGCGCAGAAGCCCTGTCTCATTAACGAGTAGTTTTGTGAACAGACATCATTCGACGAATGAGACTGTCACGACTAGCTGAGATCCTTACAGAGAGTGACGATGATTACCGAGCTGTTTCTTCGCGGTCGATTGAGGCATGATTTGTCAGGTAGAGAGCGGAAAGCTTTGGAAGCGACTATCACTCGCACTCTTACGCTTGGACCCCGCCAGACGCTCGTTAAGCGTGGTGATCGTCTCGAACACAGCTATTACATTGTCGAAGGGTCGATGCTTCGTCACCTGGATGACAAGAGGGGCGAACGGCAGCTCTTAGGTGTCAACATCCCAGGCGATTTCGTGGATCTGCATGGTTATGCGATGAAAAGGCTCGACCACAGTGTCGGAACCCTCGAACGCACGGTGCTGGCCGAGTTCGCCCACAGCTCGATTAAGCGGCTGGTCGATGAATTTCCTCATCTTGGTCGCGCAATGTGGTTTTCTACACTACTCGACGCGGCCCAACACCGAGAGTGGATCTTTCGTCTCGGACGCCTGAATGCAGAGGGACGGATCGCTCACCTGATTGCTGAGTTAATCGAGCGGCTTCGGCTGGTGAGCCTGTACGACGGACGGTATCTATCTCTCCCGCTCCTGCAACGTGACTACGCCGAAGCATGCGGCATAACGGCCGTTCATGCGAACCGCAGTTTCAGAAATCTCAAGGGACGAGGGATCCTACTACCGCATGGTGACGGTAAGCTCGAAATTCTAAACGAGCTAACGCTTCGCAAGCTCGGAGAGTTCGATGGCAGCTATCTGTATGGCGAAGGCGAGCTCGCCCTAGACGGCCTGTCGGATAAGGAAAGATACTGAGTTACCATGCGTTCCGCGCGGAAAGGGCAACCGTCCACCCATGCTCCAACGTTCTGCAATGATTGTATGAATCTTGCCGCAGTGCACGGCTTTTAACGATGAATTAAAGACGTTTGTCAGACTCATCATCGTTTGGCTCGTCCGACGCGGGCATAATTGTCCTGCCCGGCTGTTCTGCGGCGTTGTCGCGGCTACGAGCCATTGACCAGTTCTCCGCCATGCGCACTTGCGGATTTGGTACGCACCATATCTCGCCGCCATCGCTAAGTGCTGTTACCCACAATAGATTGTGTTCGACACCGTAATCAATAACCGCGAAAGCCAGACCTGCCCCCTTGCCCAATACATGGACCGGCAAGGGCGTGTGAAGTTGCGTGAACATTTTCAAACCTTCCCTCTCGCCGAGAGTCCTTGTGCCAAGGAATGTCCTTTGTGCGGTGCCCTTATGAGGTAACGATATACACCCCAGAGATTTATCAGAAGCAGGCAGGTATTCTGCCAGCCAATACCGTCTGCATCTGGGCTGAGAAAACCCCAGCCGATAAGCGCTAAAGAGGAGGTCACGAAGAGCACGAAGGCCCAGCCGGTCGTTCGCCTGCTGAGGTCGGACGCGACAATCATCGCGGCGATGACAGCCGTCATCGCACCGTACCATTGAAGGACATCAAGCATCACGTCCCCCTTTTTCGATCTGAAAATCAATTGGCTTGAATGAACCTCCGTTTGAGGCATAGGCTGAACAAGCTGTAAGGCCAATGATCAGGTCCATTTTAGCGCGAACCCGGATGTAGTCGCCCCCGTTGCTTGTGGGCGGGTCCACGCGCAAATTTCCGGCGGGGCCAACAGGCACGTTCATGAAGATGTTGAAAGCTACCGGTATCGCGTCCGGATGGATTCCGTAAGGCTCCAAAGCTTCTGCCAGATTCCCGAAGCAGCCACGATGGGGAGGCTTGTCTGGATAAAAATGTCGAAAAGTTGCGCTCGAGCATGGCGTCAGTAAGAAATCGTGCCGCCCTACCGTGTCCTCCTCAATCAAGAGCATTGGATTGGATCTATTGGACCACAGGGTTGACCCTGCCGTCAGGGCAATGGTTTCTTCGTAATCGAAAGTCCGCCCGTTTGAGATAATCTCCCGCGGGTCATTAGCCGAAGCGGCGATCAGATCTGCGACCTGACCACCTTCGGGGTCGATGACGGACAAAACATCGTCGCGAGCGAGCTTAAATGCCACGCCGTTCCGAGGTTCGATGCGCTTCATCATGGCTTATGCCGTTCATTGCTGAGCGGGCATCGCCATTGATCATCCACGACACGACCGCTGTACTGACGAGCTTCGCTGCAGCTTCCGTGGCGAGCCAACATCGGATTAACGCAACCGTCCAGCGCTTCGTCGCGCTCGAGTATAACTTCCCGCATGCGCTCGTACTTCCCGTCTTCCCGCAGACGCTCGAACTGGTCATGCAGATTGAAGACGAGCGTTGGGTACTTGGTCCGCCTGGCGCTCCGAGAAGCGTGCGGATGCATGCCGACGACGAAATAGGCCTGACCGCCAAAGCTAAGTGAAAAATGTGGATCTGCTGGATCGTTGCTAACTTGCTTATTGTATTGCTGGCCGAGCCAATCATCTTTGTCAGCTAAAGACGCCAGACGCTCCCACATAGCCTGCTCAAACCTTCGCTCGCTAAGATCGAGAGGACCTGAAAAGACCACCGCAAAGCTTCGCAGCCCTTCTGGACTGCGGCTATAATCCCAACTCCAATGCATAAGATTGCGGTGAATAGCGACGTCATCCCATGCACTCGTTATTTGCCATGCAGCTTGCACTTCGAGATTCCCCCGTTTCAGTGCCGATTTGGCTCCCACGCAGGGAAAACCATAGTCGGCGACATGCTCGTTGAGGCTTAAAATGAGAGTAGCTTCGTCTGTCTGGTTAGGGCGAAAGCCCGTGTAGTCTGCCTTCTTCATGCTTCGGTTACGTTTGGCCAAACCTTCAGTTTCCGAAATGCAACATTGATCAGCTCACAGCAGTCGAACCATCCCCTTAGCTGGCTCCGACGAAACCCCTCGAACGTCACCCAGCCTCTAGATGTCCTTGTCATTGCGAGCTTGCTGGGTAGGAAACTTAGTCGCCAGTGTCATCGACCAGCCCGCATTAGTTCGCCGTGCTACGCCCGTAGAATGTCGGAACTTCCGGGTCGCCTCCTCGTAAAAGTCATACCGTTTGCGATACGTAATGTGTCGCGAAGGCTCATCGGAGAAAGGAAATGTCTAAAGGCAATAAGGACGCATACTCAGAAAAGCAGAAGCGCAAAGCCGAGCATATCGAGGATAGCTACGAAGAGCGAGGCATCCCTGAGGAAGAGGCTGATAAGCGGTCTTGGCCCACCGTGAACAAGGATTCCGGCGGCGGGAACAAGTCAGGCTCCGGGCGTGGTAAGTGGGGCTACAGCTAGAGTTCGCGCAAGGGCGGCAAGATATCGGGACGCGCAAGCCATTGTGACACCTTCTGCATGTAGCGAGGTGCTGAGATGTCGGGCGAGGGTGCGAACTTGGCGGTCGGACGCCGGGCTCCCGAGGACTGGCAACGCTTCGGTCTTGAGAGCGATTTGATGACCGATTAGTCTGACGGAATCGCCTCACAGGGTCTCTGTCTACGCCATAGTGAACACGATGTAGCTCAAAGTTGGAGAGACACATTGGTGCGCCAATGGGCAACCTTGGAGAGCGTTGTCGTTCTACTACCAAGGTCAACACGCTGGCAGCGCGAGGACTGTCGAGTTCCATCGAACGCCACCAGTGCCGGTAACCCCAAGCGAAAGTGGAAGGAGGACATCATGTTGAAATACAAGCTCGAGTACCGTGTCGCCGGCGCGGGTGAGCAGACTCTCGATTTTTACGCTAGGTCGTTGAATGGGGCATTGGATGTTGCGAAGGCCGAGGCCAAGGGAAACTGGGCGCGCCTTTATGAAGAGGACCGGCCCATCTGTGACCTCGAATTAATCGAGGACAGCGGTGTGTGGCTGGTTGGAAAGTCCAAAGCCGCTGGTAGTCAGTATCATGAATGATCCCGCTGATTGGTTCGGGTCATGGAACGACCTGATTGACACCGCTGTAGGTGCAGTCCTGTTCTATGTTCTCATCGTGGTCATGGTGCGGCTAGCGGGCAAGCGATCGACCTCGCAGCTCAACAATTTTGACTGGATCATCAATATCACTGTCGGCAGCCTTGCCGCCTCGGGTATCCTTCTTGATACCGTGCCAGCTCTTCGTGCCGCCATCGCAATTGCTATCATTACAATTCTTCAGATGATTCTGACCTGGGGGGTGCGTAATTTTGAGCCAGTTTCGAGGCTGGTTCGGGCTCGACCTACAATTTTGACTCATAAGGGAGCATTTTTGGAGAATGCGATGCGCGAAACCCGTATCTCAGAAGACGAAATCCGATCGATTCTTCGCGAACACGGAATGACAGACAACAACGAAGCAAACTGGGTGATACTGGAAACCGATGGTCGGATGACGGTCATTCCACGGAAAGATATCAGCCTGAATCGCGCTGATGCCATGCAAGGCGTTGAGGTACTCGATGACCTTTCGGAACAGAATGTCCAGACCCGGGACCCTGCCGAAGGCTAACCACCCGCGACGGAGCGCTCCGAGAGTGGATTGCTACCACCCACACCGGGTGAAACGGAAAATCATTCAGAGCGTTCGTAGGTCGGACGGGGCAGTGGAGAGACCAAATGCCCGACATAACCGATATGGACGCTACCCACATTCTGGCACAAGATCATCGCAGGGTAGAAGGACTGTTCTCGGATTACGAGAACGCGAGCGGAAAGTCGCAGAAGGAAAAAATCGCCCAAGAGATTTGCCGCGAACTGAAAATCCATGCTCAGATTGAGGAGGAGATTTTCTATCCAGCATTGGATGGCAAGATCGAGGATGACCTGCTGAAGGAGGCATACGTCGAGCACGACGGTGCCAAGATCCTGATTAACGAAATTCAGAACGGCGGTCCCGACGAGGAGTTCTACGACGCCAAGGTAACCGTGCTGAAAGAGCAGATCGAGCATCATGTGAAGGAGGAGGAAAAGCAGCGCGACAACATGTTTCAGCAAGCTCGGGCTGCCGACGTAGACCTTGAGTCGCTGGGCGAGAAAATGCTGGCTCGGCGTACTGAACTCGAAGAGACGAGTGATAAGGACGGTCTTCCGGACGCTGAACTTACGACCATGTGAGCTGATGGAATGTCGACGGAAATTAGCGAGCTGGTAACCCGGTTGGGCGAGCTTCTCAAAAAATCAAACTGCCCGCATAGCGATCGCCGAGAGCTGCACGGGAGGAATGGTTGCCAGCTCGCTAGTCGACAATCCTGAGGTTGGAGGCACGCTCAAGCGCTGCCTCGTCGTCTACTCCAATCAGGCGAAATGCGACCTGCTTGGCCTCGACCGACGAAGTATTGAAGAATGCGATGGCGTGAGTGAGGAAGTCGCTCGCACCATGATACGCTCATATCGAAGAGGCTTGCCGGCAAGTTCGGTTTGGCGCAGCCCTAAGTGAACATACGTACTAGACTTTTGGCTAGGTTTGGTGCTTGGGTGGTATGTAGCTGCAACATACAGTGCAAACATGAAGGGTCGCTCCCATGTCAAAAATCCATGTAGTGGATGATGATGTCTATCGTCGAAATCAAATGGCAAAGGCCGCTGCCTCGCTAGCGTCCCATGCCGAGATCTATGAGAATTTCGGGGAATTTAAGCAGCACAGTCCTTGCGAAGGATTAGTGTTGGTGTCGCAAGCTGCGAAGGAAGAAGCATTGAAGGCGCTTATGGAGGGGCGCTGCCCAATTCCCGCTGCACTCTACGCTTGCTCGCTGACGGCAACGGAGATCAAGTTCGCGTTTCGCGCGGGCTTTATCGACGTACTCGTTTGGCCGTCCCAGGAGGAAGACCTTGCGGACGCTCTAAAGGCCGTGATCCTCGAGTATGAGAGGCGCAGTGCTGTGGCGGAGCAGATCACCGCGGCAAAACGCGCTGTCACGAAACTCTCGCGGCGTGAAGCAGAAGTGCTATCGGGACTCGTATCGGGTGCTTCTAATAAGGAAATGGCGGTCGACCTTGGCCTCAGTCATCGGACCATCGAAATCCACAGAGCGAACGCGTTAAAAAAGATGGGTGCGCGATCGACTGTTGATGCCGTGCGGATTGGCATGTTTGCTGGCCTGCTCCCCCAAGTCTCAGTTAGTCCAGCGTAAATATATGAGCGGGTTTATTCATGAAGACCGATTAAACCTCGCTGCAGCGCCTAAGTTTCGTGAGCCCGCTTTGTCTATTTGCCGATATTGGTTAACGAAGCGAGCAAGCAGTGCAAGCCAGAAAGTTGGAAACGTAGCACGTTTGACCAAGGAAGAAAGACCCCTACGATTTAAGGCTGTTAAGTAAGAATGCGCAAGAAGGTCGGAGCGCGAGCGTGCAGGCGTGCACCGTTCGCAGGGGCTCGCTAATGGGAACTGTCAGGATTTCCGTGTGTGGGCGGGCGGTTAAACATTACGCCGCCATGGCCTTGATGAAGCGTTCGCCGAAGAT
>NZ_WTYN01000007.1 GCF_009827535.1 Qipengyuania oceanensis
CGGCGAACGCTTCATCAAGGCCATGGCGGCGTAATGTTTAACCGCCCGCCCACACACGGAAATCCTGACAGTTCCCACGGCTCATCTTCGCGGCGCTCTGAAGCCGCGCCCTCGAGTAAAGCATATGGCCAAACTGCCGCTCGCTCAGTTGCCAGAGCTCTTAAACAAGCTGGATCAATACAATGAAGAAGGGGAGCGACGCTCCGAGATTACTCGCGCAGCGCTCACCTTCGCGCTTCTGACATGGGTCAGAACGAAGGAACTCCGTTTCGCCAAGAAGCACGAGTTTGAGGATCTAGACGGCAACTCTCCGCTTTGGCGCATCGGTCCTGATCGAATGAAGATGCACCGTGAGCATATCGTACCCCTGTCAATGCAAGCCGCTTCGCTCGCCAAGGAGATGATCGCATGTTCTCAAAGTGACTATGTGTTTCCCGGCCAGAAGCGTGGAGTGCCGCTATCCGAAAACACCATGATCTATGGTTTGTATCGTCTCGGCTATCACGGTCGGCAGACTGTTCATGGCTTCAGAGGTCTTGCGAGCACATGGGCCAATGAACAGCTGGTCGAAGTCGGCCAGCCGCCAATGTGGATCCGAAAGTACCATGAAGACTGGGTCGAGCTTCAGCTGGCTCATAGCGAGGAGAACGAAGTTCGCGGGGCATACAATGCCGCAGAGTATTTGGCGCCACGTCGCGCCATGCTTCAAGATTGGGCGAACTTCCTCGATGCGATGCGCGGAAAAACAGACAATGTCGCGATCTTGAGAGCTGCGTGATATTGTGCGCTACGCCGGCACTTGGCCCAGCCACTCAACTCGAAGGCGGTCGAAGCCCACAACGATACCCTCGGCAGTGACCTCGAAACCGAAGTCATCGTTCGATGGTTCGCAGCCTTCCAGAACCCAGTGGTCGCCTGCATCTGTCACGATCGCTGCCCCGCGCGGGAGATGCTCGAGCCGTCCGCTGATCCTTTTCCTATTCGTGTTCATAGCTCTCCGTATGCCATCCATCTTTGGATAACGCTCCTCACATATCCCGGCGTTTCCCGATTTCTTGGAATTCCCCCTGCACGCGATACGGCGCCGGGCCCCGCATTGTAGGCTGCCAGTGCGAGATGGATCGCACCAAACCGGTCGAGCATCTGCCTTAGATACCGCGCGCCACCGTCGATATTCTGGGCTGGATCGTGCCGATTGGTAACACCTAGTTCTCGTGCTGTTGCAGGCATAAGTTGCGCAAGACCGGCTGCACCAGCCGGACTGATCGCCATCGGATTGAAACGGGATTCCTGCCAGACCAATGCCTGGAGCAAGCGAGGCGGCAATCGATACCTTGCTTCAGCTTGGCGTATGAGGGGTTCGTAGAGCGTCTCTTTGAAACTTCGACGAGCGGGGGATGATATCTCTTTTTCGGTCCCAATGACCGCCAATGAAGGGGCATACGTGACTTCTTTGTCCGCCCGCTTTTCGACTTTGCTCAGCCGGTGATCAAAGACCTGGAACTCCTGCGCCTGAGCGATGGTGGGGATCGCAATCGCAAGCCCGCAACACACAGCAGTTACCCATTCTCGTCTCATCGCGCTCTCTCCTAGCTTGCCTGAATGCGCAATAGAACATAAATAGAACATTGGGGTGTAGGAAAGCGCCAAACGCGTCCGGCAAGAGGAAAGGGGGCAGTCTGCAGGGGCAATTGTGCGGCGATGGAGCCAGTATGTCCGTTTCGAACTCAACCCTATCCCGTCCTTCGCTTGAGGAAACCGCTCGCAAGCTCTGCGAGAGCCGCGGCGGGAAGTGGTCTGGCACCAAGGGCATGGCCCGGTGTCCAGCGCACGATGACCGCACGCCTTCGCTCGGTGTCACGCTTGGCCGAAAGGCTATCCTCCTGCATTGTTTCGCAGGCTGTGATCAGGCCAGCGTGCTTGCTGCCCTCGCTCGCGAAGGGATCGAGACCTCAGCGCTGTTTTCCGGCTCATCCGACGAATTTCCGATCCAGCCGAGCTATTCCAACAAGCCATCAGCTGCAGCGCTCCGTATCTGGCGCGATGCCCGGCCGCTGCAGCGAAGTCCTGCCAAGGCATATCTCGAAGAGCGCGGCATCCTCGCAACGTCCCATGCACTGAGGTTTCACCCGCGCACACCGCTTGGTCCGAAGGGGCGCGCCCGCTTCCTGCCAGCGATGATCGCTGCGGTCAGCCTCGACGAGGGACCGATTGCCATTCACCGGACTTTCCTGTCGCATTCCGGCCATACCCAGGCTTCGTTTGCCAAGCCGAAACGCGCACTGGGGTCACTCGGCGAGGCGGCAGTACGTCTGTTCGCACCCGCCGAGGGAAGGCTCGGTCTCGCCGAAGGCATTGAGAGCGCGATGTCGGCCTATGCGCTCACCGGCATCCCGACGTGGGCAACGCTGGGCAATGAACGCTTCGGGCTGGTTGCCATTCCGGAGAGCGTGAGCGACCTTCATCTCTTCGTCGATCACGATTCTGGCGGCGACCTTGCAGCTGAACGTGGGCGCGATTCTTATCTCCGTGAAGGGCGGCACATCCAAGTCCGACAGCCCAATTCGCGCGGGACAGACTGGAACGACGAACTCCAGTCATGGCTGCGCCACAAGGCGTGTCGATAAGAGGAGAGAGAGCTTCTCGAATTCCTGACCCGGCAGAGGGCGCATGTCCCGATGCCTCAATCAGGAGGACGACAAGCCATGTTTCAGTCAGACTTTTTCCCAGACCGCGAGATATCGACCAAAATTCCGCTCGCTTTCGCAATCGGTGAACAAATTTCCCGGCGACTTGCGGATGGATGCCACCTTACGCGATCTAACGTTGCCGGGTTATTCGCCGCTCAAACCGGCGTGCAGGACTGGGGCAATGCCTGGACCGTCGACGACTACAACAACGCGGTCGAGATTGGGGCCTTGCTCTGGCTTCGCGAGTTCTCACGCGTCGACCTCGATACAGGTTTCCACGAGGCTGCAGCACGGTTCGATTGGCTCGATGCAGCCTTGCCGCCCCGCCACGTGCGCAGCGAGAGCCAGGTCGAGCTGCAGCAATTCTCGACGCCGCCGATCCTTGGATGGCTGATGGCCAAGGCCGCGTCCCTTGGCACGCGCGATCACATTCTCGAACCGTCAGCCGGGAATGGCGCGCTTGCTCTTTGGGGTGACGTCCGAGATTGCTCGTTGACGCTGAACGAGATTGATCGCGTGCGCCGCGATGCGCTCGCGCATCTCTTCCCTCGTGCCCGTCTATTCGGACATGATGGCGAGCTGATCGCCGAACTCACCAATGGTCCAAGCCCCAGCGTTATCCTGATGAACCCTCCCTTCGCCCGAAGCAGCGAGCGGGGCGTGGATGGCCGCACGGCGACGCGTCACTTGCGCAGTGCGCTGCGTATTTGCGCTGTGGGAGGTCGCCTCCTCGCCATTCTCCCGGACGGCTTTGATGCCGTGGCCTTTGTCGAAGACCAGGAACAGGCCTCGCTGCTGATCAACGTCCGGCTGTCGGGCGCATTCTCACGAAGCGGAACCGGGATCGCTGTCAGAATGGTCGTGATCGAGAAAGCGAATCTTCAGGGTAATTCCACGATGTCGCGAGAGTTCGCCGATCTCACCGAACTGAATTCCTGCCTGGCGCATTTGCCCGATCGTGCGCCCTTGCAAGCTAAGATCCATCGCCTTCCGGTACGTTCGGTTGCGACCTTGGTAAGCGGCACTTCCGCGCGCAAGCCGGACGCTCCATTCGTGTCCAGGGCCGCCGAAAAGAGCGCGGCAGTCGCGCTTGACTATCAAGCCCTGGACGAGCCCGCGCCCGTTCCCGAGCAGGCGGGTATCTACCTGCCTTACCGGCCGAGCCGCGTCATCATGGAGGATGCACCTGTTCACCCGACGCCGCTCGTAGAATCGGTCGCGATGGGCTCGGTCGCGGCACCAGTAGCGAAAGCACGCCCTTTGCTTCCCGTGAACTGGCAGGAGGGCAAACTGCTCTCGGCGGCACAGTGCGAAACACTGGTCTACGCCTGCGAGGCTTTCGCACGGGACCTTCCGGGGCAATTTCGACCGAGCCAACAAGGAACGACGGTCGAACTCGCGGAAGACGGTCACTCCTATCGCCAGGGTTTCTTCCTCGGTGACGGCACGGGCGCAGGCAAGGGTCGCCAAATCGCGGGTGTCATGATGGACCGCTGGCTCTCTGGAGAACGCCGTCACATCTGGATCACCAAGAACGAGGCTTTGCTCGAAGATGCGCGCCGCGACTGGGAAGCGCTTGGCGGCCTCACGCTCGACATCCAGCCGCTCTCCCGATGGAAGCTCGGAACTCCAGTAACGATGCCCGAGGGTATCCTGTTCGTAACCTATCCGACGCTGCGTTCGGGACGCGCCGAGGACACGAGGCTCGAGCAGATCCTCGACTGGGCCACAGAGGAGTTCGAGGGCGTGATCGCCTTCGACGAAGCGCACGCCATGGCGAACGCGCTCGGCTCTTCCTCAACCCGCGGCAAGGTCAAAGGCTCGGAGCAGGGCATGGCGGGCCTGAGGCTACAAAACCACTTGCCGCGCGCTCGCGTGCTCTACGCATCGGCAACCGGCGCATCGGACATTGCCAATCTCGGCTACACAGCCCGGCTTGGACTGTGGGGTCCCGAGACCGCATTTCCGACGCATGAGGCGTTCATGACCGAAATCCGCGCTGGCGGCGTGGCAGCGATGGAACTGGTTGCCCGCGATCTCAAGGCACAGGGGCTCTATCTTGCCCGCGCGTTGTCCTTTGCGGGGGTCGAATACGAGATCCTCGAACATCAGCTCACAGAAGCGCAGGTGAGGATCTACGATGCCTATGCCGAGGCCTGGGCCATCATCCACCGCAATCTCGACCAAGCGCTCGAAGCCACAAGGGTGGTCGACGAGGACAGCGGCGATACGCTCAATCGCAACGCCAAGGCTGCGGCGCTCTCAATATTTGAAGGCACCAAGCAGCGTTTCTTTGCGCAGCTTCTGCTCTCGATGAAACTGCCGAGCCTGATCCCCGCCATGGAAGCTTCGCTTGGCGAGGACAATTCGGTTGTCGTGCAGCTGGTCTCAACCGCCGAGGCCATGCTCGACCGGCGCCTGGCCGATCTCTCGGACGAGGAGCGAGAAGCGCTCGATATCGATCTCTCTCCGCGCGAATATGTCATCGATTATCTGGCGAAGAGCTTTCCGGTGCGCCTGATGCAGGTCTTCACTGACGAGGAGGGCAACCTGCGTTCCGAAGCGATGAGCGACGAGCACGGCAATCCCGTTCTCTGCTCGCGTGCCATCGCCGCACGCGACGCACTGATCGAGCAACTCTGTGCATTGCCCCCTATCGCGACTGCACTCGATGCCCTCATTGAGCATTTCGGGACCAATGCCGTGGCGGAAGTGACAGGCCGCACGCGCAGGTTGGTCTTGGGACGCGACGGTCAGCAGCGGCTTGAACGTCGAAGCGCAAGCGCCAACGTCGCTGAAGCACAATGCTTCATGGACGGAGCGAAACGTATCCTGGTTTTCTCGGACGCAGGGGGTACGGGACGATCCTATCACGCCGACCTCGATGCGCAGAACCAGCAGCGCCGCGTTCATTTCCTCCTCGAACCGGGGTGGCGCGCCGACAATGCGATCCAGGGTCTCGGCCGGACCAACCGCACCAACCAGGCTTCTGCGCCGCTGTTCCGCCCGGTCACTACCGATGTGAAGGGCGAACGCCGCTTCATCTCGACCATTGCGCGAAGGCTCGACGCATTGGGCGCTCTCACACGCGGCCAGCGTCAGACCGGAGGTCAGAACCTGTTCGACCCTGCCGACAATCTCGAAAGCGATTATGCGAAGGACGCGCTCTCGCGCTGGTTCCACCTGCTTTACGATGGCAAACTCGAGGCGGCCCGTTTCGGGGACTTCGTCGAGAGGACGGGACTCAAGCTCGAGAACCCCGATGGCGGCCTGAGCGACAACCTTCCCACGATCCAACGCTGGCTCAATCGCATACTTGCGCTCCCGATCGCACTGCAAAACAGCATCTTCGAGGAATATCTCGGACTTGTGGAAGCGCGGATCGAGGCCGCACGAGAGGCTGGCACGCTCGATTTGGGGCTGGAAACGGTCCGTGTCGACAGCTTCTCGGTGCTATCCGATGATGTGCTCCGCACCGATCCTGTTTCGGGGGCCGAAACCCGCCTCGTTTCGCTCGAAGTGAAACGCCAATTGCGTCCGCTGCGCTTCAAACGTCTCGTGAGGATGCACGAGATCGGATCACCCCAGGCCATTCCCCTGCGCAATGCGCGCTCGGGCAAGGTGGCCCTGTCAGTTCCGGCGCGGCGCCTCATTGCCGATGATGGCGCGGTGATCGAACGTCGCCGCCTTCTTCGCCCGCTTAAATCCGCCAACTGGACGCTCGACGCGCTTGGAGAAAGCTTGTGGGAAGAGGTCGGCGTGACCGAGTTCTCTCAGCTGTGGACACAAGAAGAGAGCGCCGCAGCGGCCTCGCCGGTCACCGAACGAGTGCATCTGGCCACGGGACTGCTGCTCTCGGTCTGGAAGCGGCTGCCTGGCGACCATGTCCGGGTGACGCGGCTTGCCGCCGAGGACGGCAGCTCGATCATCGGACGCGAAGTCCTCGATATCGACCTTGCCAAGATCACTGAGACGTTCGGCTTGAAGGGTGTGTCCGGCCCGGCTCCAGCCGAACTCGGGAAACTGGTCCTGGCAAGCGGGACGCCCCAGCCGCTTGCCAGTCATGACGCACTGACCATCAAGCGCTCTCTGGTCGGCGGCGAGCAACGCCTCGAACTCACCGGTTACGCGCCTGAGCGACTCGACTGGTACAAGACCAAGGGCTGTTTCACCGAGATCATTCGTTACCGCACGCGCCTTTTCGTCCCGGTGTCGAAGGCATCCTCTATTCTCCCGGCCATTGCGGCCTGACGGGCAAATCCACGACCAAGCGTGAGAGAGGGGAGGGAGCCGGTGGCTTGTCGGGCCATGCATCTTCGCGTGGCTCTCCAATCCATCAGGAGACAATCCATGATCCAGTCTATTCACTTGAAGAAGCTCGTTCAAAGCCCGCGCAATGTGCGCAAGTCGAGCGACGTCCTTGCCGATCTGCAATTGCGTGCGGACATCGCCGCCCGAGGCCTGTTGCAGAACCTCGTCGTGCGAAAGGCCAAGCGCGGCAAGTTCGAAGTCGAGGCCGGTGGTCGCCGTCTGGCTCAGCTACAGGCGCTGGTCGAAGAGGGCACGCTTCCCAAGAACCACGAGGTCACTTGCCTTGTCATCGAAGGCGAGGAAAGCGAAGTGCGCGAAGCGAGCCTCGCCGAGAACTTCCAGCGCCTCGCAATGAACCCGGCCGACGAGGCACAGGCTTTCGCCGCTATCATCGAGGCGGGAGCCAGCACTGAAGACGTGGCCCGCCGGTTCGGTCTTACAGTGCGCTTCGTCGAGGGTCGCCTTCGACTGGCAGGTCTCGCACCTTGTGTCTTCGAAGCGCTCGCCGAAGGCGCGATCACGCTCGACATGGCCAAGGCCTATGGGGCAATCTCGGACATCGACCGCCAGGCACACGTCTATGCCGAGCTGCAGGATGCCTGGTATCAGGTCACGCCCGACACCATCCGCCGCATGGTGCTCGATGCCACTGTTCGTGGCTCCGATCCGCGCGCGGTTCTGGTCGGGCGCGACGCCTACCTTGCTGCAGGTGGCCGCATCGAACGCGAACTGTTCGACGACGAAGCCAGCGAGAGCTGGATCGATGTCGCGCTGCTCGAAGACCTGGCCCAGAAAGCGATGGATGACGCTGCGAAGAAGGTCGCGGAAGAACATGGACTTGCTTGGGTGCGACCCACGCTTGGCAACTATGTCAGCCACGATCTCGTCGAGGGCCTCAATCGGCTCCCATGCGAGCCGGCTCCGCTCACCGAAGAGGAGGCCCGCGAGCTTAGCGACCTTGAAGCCGACTACGACCGGACGGCGGCCATCCTCGAGGATGAGGACAGCGACGAAAGCGAGATCGCCAAGGCGGAAGAGGAACTGGTCTCGATCGACCGCGCGATGCGCGATCTCAACGACCGACCGCCGGTGCTTGCCGATGAGCTGAAGTCGGAGGCTGGAGCGTTCCTCGTGCTCTCTCGCAATGGCGAACCGGCATTGGTGCCGCAATTCTACACCGAAGTTGAAGTCATCGACGCTGATGACGGAGCTGTCGAACCGGTGGATGCAGGTGCTGATACCAAGCGCAAGAGCGGGGCGCTGTCGCAGCGTCTGCTCGACGAGCTCGCGATGCAGCGGCGCGATATCCTGGCGATCCATCTCGCCAACGATCCCGCACTTGCGCTGGACTTCATGGTCTTCACGCTCGCCGATGCCGATGGGCATGACTGGCGCGCGAAGAAGGCATCGACTCTGGTCGGTTCGGTTGCATCGGGACCGGTGGCCGGATTCGAGGCGAAGGACGCCCCGGCAAGCGCTGCGCTCGCCGAGTTCGCCGCTTCGCTCGACGAAAGCTGGCGCTCCGGTGAGACCGATGTCGAGCGGTTCGAACGCTTCCGCGCATTGAGCGATGAAGCACGTTCGGCCTGGCTCGGCCATGTCGTATCGCGCACGCTGGTCGCGAGCCTTGCCTGCGAAGGTGATCGCTCGGCGCCGCTGCACGAGATCCTCGGGTCGCTGCTCGAGATCGAAACCGCGCATTGGTGGCGGCCGACTGCGGCGAACTTCTTCGATCGTGTGGCCAAGGCTCGCACACTCGAAGCGCTCGATGCAGCAGGCGGCCCCGAACTCGTCAGTCGCTATGCAGGTTCGAAGAAGGCAGAGCTGGCGAGCGCCGCCGAGCGTATCTTCTCCGGCAATTTCATCGGCGAGGCGGATGTGAAAACGCGAGCGGAAGCGTGGGTGCCTGAGTTCATGCGGTTCGGTTCACCTGAGGAACCGGTCGAGGATGAAGCCGCGGACCCGGCCGATGACGAGGTTGCGCACGAGATTGCCGAGCAGGCTGCCTGACCCCTCCTGACAGGTCCAGGTCACTCGGCGGGCGGTCCGTCCCTATCGGGACGGGCCGCCTTTTCACGTTTCCTTCCGAAGGTCGCCTACGATGGTGAGACTCAGAGGGGAGGGCGCTTTGTTCATCCTGAACCCGGACATGTCCGTTCCGGCGATCAGGAGACGATCCATGACCAAGTCCCGCCGCACCGCTTCAGTTTCTCCAGCCGGGCGCATTACTGCCGCCATCATTGAAAAACTCGAAGAGGGCACCAAGCCCTGGGTCAAGCCGTGGCGTGGCTTGCCGGTTTCTCGTCCGCTACGATCCTGCGGAACGCCGTATCGCGGCATGAATACCTTCTGGCTCTGGATGGTGGCCGATGCCTGCGGATACGCCTCTCCGTACTGGATGACATACCGCCAATGCCAGAAGCTTGGTGGTCAGGTCCGCAAGGGCGAGAAGTCGACCATCGCGATCTTCTATAAGAGGTACACCAAGGAGGTCGAGAACGCTGAAGGCGAGCAGGACACGGAGAGCCGGCGAGTGCTGAAGGCCTATTCGGTCTTCAATGCCGACCAATGCGATGGGCTTCCCGAGTTCTACCATCCCAAGCCGCTGGTTGCCGCGCTGGAGCCCGAAGGCCGCGAAGAGCGACTCGATGCATTCTTCGGCCAAGTAGGCGCCAACCTGCGCCATCATGGCGCACAGGCCTATTACGAGCCGTTGCGCGACCGCGTCACCATGCCGCCCGCCGAACTCTTCGAAGCCTATGACCACTACTATGCGACACTCGCGCACGAGCTGTCGCACTGGACCGGTCATTCTTCGCGCCTCGATCGCGATCTCAAGAACCGCTTCGGTAGCGACGCCTATGCTGCCGAAGAACTGATCGCCGAGCTATCGTCAGCCATTTTGGGTGCCGAACTAGGTCTGCCGGTCACGCATCTTGATCATCACGCCAGCTACATCGCGTCCTGGCTCAAGATCCTCAAATCGGACGAGCGCGCGATCCTAACCGCCGCGGCAAAGGCCGAGGAGGCAGCCACCTTGCTGCTAGAACTGGGTGGATACCAATCATATGAAGGCGAGACCGATGTCGATCTTGCTAGTGCAGCCTGAGGAGCGGTGAGATGGGACGTTCCGTCAGCTATCCGACCGGCTCGGTGGCAGCCTTTCGCCTGCTCGATGACGGCGAAGAGGACGATGTCGACTGGGCCTATGAGTGCCTTGTCGACGAGATCATCGATACCACAAGGGCAGCCTTTCCTTCCTTCGAGACCTTCGATGGATGGCGCGGTCGCGAGGACCGTATCCTCCTGCGCAACGCCTTCGCCGATTGCGGGATATCGACCTATTGCGGGCTTGCCGCGATCTGGCTCGCCCCTCGCGATGACGCTCGCTTTTGGGAAGCCGACTTCTATCACCCGCGCGCGGCCCTTGCGCGCCACTGGCTCGCCCAAGTGGCGCCGCGTTTCGAACGAATGTTCGGCGAACTCAAAATGGTCGGGCGTTTCTCGAACGGAGAGGCGGTCTTCGAACGTCAGAAATCTTGCATTTGAGGGATAAGAGTGTATATCTTGCATATGAAAGGATAGGCTATGGCGACGAAGCCACTCGAATTGCAGCCCGATGATGGCAAGGTGCTCACCTCTGCTATCGCCCGCATCGCCGAGTTCTGGGGCCTCACCAACCCCAAACTTGGTGCAATCCTGGGCGTATCAGAATCGACCGCCTCGCGCCTGCGCTCGGGCAAGGCGGAGCTCGACCCTGCATCGAAGTCATTCGAAGCCGCTCAGTTCCTCCTGCGGCTGTTCCGTTCGCTCGACGCTCTGCTCGGAAGCGATGACATGTCTGCGCGCGCGTGGCTGACGACCGCCAATCTCGATCTCGATGCGCGCCCGATCGATCTCGTCGACAGCTTCAAGGGTCTCATCACCGTTTGCGACTATGTGGACGCCCACCGCGCTCGCGTCTGAGTTCCGCCGCTACCGCCGAACGGTGTGGCGTGTGGTCGAAGCACAGCATCGCATCTCGACCAATCGTTTGACCTCCGACCTTGGCGAGCAACAGCGGCTTGAAGAACTGGCAGATAGCGCAAAGCCGGACCTGCCGAAATCCGCGCATGGGTTGCATTACCTCCTCGCTTCACCCTTTCGCTATGGCCACACGGTTGCCAGCCGTTTTCGCCGGGCCAACGAGCGACCCGGGATCTTCTATGCAAGCGAAGCCGAGGGAACTGCGATCACCGAGACCGCCTACTGGCGGCTCAAATTCTACAGCCGCTCGCCGGGGTTCGTTCCGGGCAACCGGACAAGCGAGCATCTGAGCTTTTCCGTACCCGTATCGGTCACGCGGTTGACCGATACGACCAGGCCGCCGCTTGAGGGCGATGCTAAGCGATGGCTTGACCCTGACGACTATTCGCATTGCCAGGACCTTGCTGTGTCGGTGCGCGAGGCGGGCGGTCAGGCCATCCGGGCGCGCTCCGCGCGTGACCCGGACGGTATCAACCTGGCACTGCTCGATCCGGCCGGTTTCACGAAATCGGAACCGGACCATGGTCGCGGGTGGCATCTGCGCCACGAAGGCGATCGACTAACCGCGATCGCAGCTTTCCCCCACGCAGAGGTGCTTGCCTTCACGCCGGAACAGTTCGGCCTCCCGGAGCGCCCCTGAACCGATCCGGGATTCCTCCCAGACAAATCCTGCGCCACGCCGACATTATCCCGCGCAGGCCTGTTCGCTGGTCCTTGTGCCCTGGACCGGTCAGGTCCCACCGCAACCCGCGCAAGGCTGCGGCCCGTGTGGCCCGCGCCAGCCTTGCCTTGCGGGGTTTCCCGCTGCCGCGGTGCGGCGTTCCCTTGTCCCGGTCCTTCTTGGGCACGGCGAACAGGCCCGCGCGGAAATTCTTCTGCCGGCATTCGCCGGTCTCAGGAGGACTACCGATATGTATGACAGTTTCGCCAGCCAGCTTGCCGGTCTCGATCTATCCGGCTTCTCGATCACGCCTGCCCCTTTCAACGAATCCGACTTTCCTTGCGAGGACGCCATGGCTCACACGCTCGGAGCAGTCTGGTCCGATCTCTTCGCGCTGTTTCACGACACCGCGCTCGAAGCCGACGCCGAGGATCTCGCCTGGGGCTTCGTCAATCTCTTCCACCGCGCTGCCAGCCGCAAGTCGGTTCAGGTGGACCGGGCCTCGGATGAAATCCGCGCCCTTCTGGCATCCGCCGACGGCTCCGAAGTGCATTCGTCGAACCTCGAGGAACAAATGCTGCGCGCCCAGTCGGCTGAAGCCAGCATGTTTGCGTTCGAGCAGATGCGAGAGGTTGCGGCAGGTCTCTATCGCGACGAAACCGGTTCCTCCTGGAAGCCCGTATCGGGATCGCGTGCGCGCCATTCGAAGACCATGACTTCCGCAGTGATCGATGCCCGCGATTTCCTGCGCGTGCGCAACGAACGTCGTCAGGCTGCACATTCACCCGAGGGTACGCCGGTGGTCTTCGCCGGCGGCCGCAACCGCTTCGAAAGCGAGGCCGACGCCAAGACCTACGCTGCCAACATCTGGGCTACGCTCGACAAGGTGCGCGATGTCGTTCCAGATCTCTTTCTCGTCCACGGAGGCGACGGCAAAGGAGCCGACAGACTGGCCGCATCCTGGGCCGAGCGTCACGAAGTTCAGCAATTGACCTTCGGGCTAGAACGTCGTCTCGGGGCTCGCGCCGGGTTCAAGCGCAACGAGCAAATGCTCGCTCTTAACCCTCGCTACGTCGTGGCATTTCCGGGCAATGGCGTGACCGAGCGCCTGGTGATCGAGGCCAAGAAGCAGCGTATCACGGTTGTTGATCGTCGCGGGCCATTAGGCAGCTGTCCCGGGTGAGCGTGCAAGGCCCGCTCGGCGTTTTCGCGATTGCTTCCGGTCACCAGAAAAAAGGGCGGCCCCATTCGAAGCCGCCCATAAGGAGAGAACTCATTGCATTTCTGCTCCGAGCCCTTCGGGTCGCGAAGCTGACATAGCACTTAATGTCTTTGAGTCGATTGTAGAGTAACGACAGGCCCGAATAGATACGCTTTCGAACAACCCTGTTGATCATCCCGGTTACCTGAGCGCCTCTGAAGCCACTTCCTCGTGGATGGATACGCTTGTTATTGCAGCGGTGCGGCACTTATCGTTCCCGCATCTGATTTGCCACGCTACAAGATTTCCAATGCAACTCGATGATCTTCTCCTTCGCTACTTTGCCTCGACCAATATGGCTGAGATATCACCCGACACTTTAGCAGCCGGGATTGAGCATTGCCGGGTCGACCTTGGCCTCGAAGAGGACAGGGGCAAGCGCTTTGCACTGTGGTCGTTCCTGCACATGTTCGGGTCCGCCCCCGACCTCGATGTGGCGTTCGAGAACGAGGAAGACCGGGAAGCAGCCCGCAACTTCATGGATCTCCTGGCAGCATCGGAAAGCGACGGCGAAAGCTGATTGCAGCGGGATCATGCGACCCTTCAGACCCGTACCCGATACCCATCCGGCTTTCTTCGCGAACAGTCCTGAACCAGGTCAGCTGAGGAGCCGCAACCCGTTCCTTTGACGGCCGTGTTGTCGCGCTTCGCGCGCCTGCCCGCACCATCCGTCATGAACAGGTTTCCCTTCGGCCCTTCAGGCCTGCGGTGCAGTCCTCCCATGCCCTGCTTCTTCTGGATGTTCGCAAGCCGGAGATGGTCTCCGGTTTGAGGAACTGAAGGACTAGTATCATGACCAATATCGCAATCCTCACCGGCCGCATCGCTCGCGATCCCGACACCCGCGAGACCAAGGGCGGCACCAATGTCACCGGGATTACCGTCGTCACCGATCGCCCAGCGCGGGACAAGGACGGCAAGACCTACAAGGATGAGAACGGCTACACTGCCAAGGAAAGCGAGTTCCACCGGGTGACCTGCTTCAACGGCCTCGCCAAGACCGTCGGGCAGTACTGCACCAAGGGCCAGCTGGTCAGCGTCCAGGGCCGCATCCACTACACCCAGTGGGAAGACAAGGACGGGGTCACGCGCTACGGCACCGAGATCCTCGCCGACAAGGTCGACTTCCTCTCGCGCGGCAACGGCTCCGGCGAGAACGACGACAACAAGGATGCTCCCGAGATCGACTGAACTCTCCCGTTGATCTCTCTCCCGAAGGGGTCCTGTCCAAGCCGGACAGGACCCCTTTCATCGTTCTACTTCACAGGCGTTTGTTGAGAGCGAGGAGAAGATATAGAAGCACCCAGCCGCTTCAACGCCTCATCCTCCCCCAGCTTTGCGAGCTCCACGGCCGCTTTAGCCAGGCCCTTCTTCGAGAACGTTTCGAGGCCCGTTCCGAGGACTACGCTGCCCAGTTCAAGTGCAGCCTGTCGCTCAAGTTCTTTCTGACGCTCGTCGAGTGCCAGCCGGTCGGCCTCCAGCTTCTGGAGTGCGGCTACAGCGCTTCGTTTCGATGGCATTGGAGTTCGTCCTTACTCCCCTTTCGCGTTCCTCCCGCGGGTTCCAATGGACCAGGCAAGACCCTGTAGGAAAGTCCTTTTGCAGATGATTGGCACGGGCGCTCTTCATCGGGCGGGGGAGGGGCCTGGCCCACGGACTTTCAAGGGTGACGGGCCCGGCACCGGCGCGTCAAGGACGGCGGGGCCCCACCATTTTGCCTCCCCTACGCTTGCACTTCGGTACGACAAAATCGTTGCCCCCACCGCCGCTTCGCGGTCGCCCATGCGGGCGATCCCTGACCCGCCGGCACCGCGCCCATCCGCCTTCCTCCTGTCGTCTCACCGAAAGATATCAGGAGGAAATCATGACTACACTTGGCAATCTTGAATCGAACTCGAACAGCTACTTCGAAGCACTCGCCACTGCCGAACGGCGGGCCTTGCACAGTTTCTTCGACCAGCACGTCGTCGAGGATGACGACCTTGGATACTTCGCTCTCGACGAAGGTGACTACAACGCCTTGCCAGCACATCTGGCCAGCCGTGTGGTGCATACGGTGCATGGCGGCATGCTCGACGAGTTCTGACCATCAAACATGGCGGGAGCCGGTGACGGTTCCCGCCCTTTTTTCGTGTTCGCAGGTGGAGGGCCTAGGCGTGATGTGGAGCGGGGCTGGTGACGCGCTCGGTCCCGCACCACCTGCGGCGGTGCTCCTGCGGGCGCGGTGTCTTTGTTCCGGGCCCCGCACGCGCTTGCGCACCGCGACCAGGTCGGACCAGCGCGCGCGGCAGGACCGACAGGTCCCGTTCCTGCCGCTTCACACATGGTCCTTTGAAGGTCCCTCTTGCGCAGGTGCGGTCCCTTGTTGAGGGTGTAGCTTCGACATGACCGCTTGCAGGCATTGGCCAATGCAAATGGTTGCTCACGCTCGTACAGCAAGGTTTGGGAATGACCATTGAGAAAGAACGGTCAGGATCACTGGTCACCACCCGCGCAATTGGAGACGGAGGCACACCGTACGCAGCGGGGCCGCCAATGTTCCATCAATGTTCTCAATCAGTTGCTGCGCAAATTTGGCGTGTGCACCGACCGATTTGACCGCAAATCGCGAATTGGATTCGCAAATAGGAGACAAATCACCTTAACCTAAGATATTGGAATAAATAGGGAACTTTTTGTTTTCCTACACCCCTACCGTGAATTACTGTGATCCTCACCTTCCGCAGGTCGAACCAGGCTTCTTCAGCACAAGGAGCTTGGAAAGATGCAACGTTACAGGGTCCTCCAGACCTACGTCCCGCCGCTGATCGCGGACTGGATTCTGGAGCAGTCTAACCTCCGCGAGACCAGCGTGAGCGTGGTCATTCGCGACCATCTGGTCGCCGCCTGGAACCGCGACAACGATCATGCCGACCGTCCCGGCGGGACCGATCCGGCCCGCCAGTTGGTGTTCCTCACCACCGCGCTCGATGCACTGCTTGCGAGCCATTCCGACGACACTCTGCGCAAGCGAACTCATGCCGCTTACCATCGCCGCCTCGCACAGCTCGGCTTCATTCCTTCGCGCGAAAAGGAGACGAGCAATGAAGAATAGCATCGTCAATTTCACGCGCGGCACCCAGCTTCTCGGGCACTTCGGTTTCATGTTCGCTGCGGGTTTCAAGCTCCCGCTTGTCGTCTCTGTTCTGGTCGTTCTGGCGACCGTCTGGTGGCGGGTCAGCAGTATGCTTACCGACTACCAGGCCTACCTCTTGTGGATGCATGTCTATGCCTCTGCCTATGGCTTCATGGAGTTCGATCCGGACAAGCTGGTGAACCTGCGGCTGCCCGATGGCGAGTTGGTTGCCTTTCCCATGGCAGTGGTGAGGGACTTCCCGCCGATGCGCGAGGCCTGGACTCTGTTCTTCGCCACCGCAAAACAGGCCATGCTGCTATCTGCGCTCTGGCTCGCCCCGCTCCTTGCAGCCTTCTGGTGGGTCGCCGAGCACTTCGGCGAGCGTTCGAAACGCAAGCGTCACCTGCGCGGTGCGCAGCTCGTTTCCCTGAGCGAACTTGAGACCGATATAGCCCGGTACAACCGCCGCGCCCGCGCCCGCGAGTACGGCCGCGAAATGGGCTGGAAATGGCGCCTTGCAGGCGAAACGGCCCTGCGCGCTGCGGGTCTCTATACGCCCGCGCATATCGCCGGTGTCAGCTACCCGTGGCGGCAGGAGCAGGGTCACGCCATGCTCGTCGGAACCACCGGTATGGGCAAGACCGTGGCGCTCTTCGAGCTTGTCGATGAGATCCGCATGAGGGGAGAGCGCGCGGTCATTTTCGATCTCACGGGCGCCTTTATCGAGGGCTTCTACGAGCCCGATCGCGATGTCATCCTCAACCCGCTCGATACCCGCTGTCCGGCATGGAGCGTCTTCAATGATTGCACCACCAGCGCCGAGTTCCATGCCGCTGCGGAATCGCTTGTGCCGCATGATGGCGGCGGGGCGGAGCAGTTCTGGGTGCTCGGCGCTCGGACGCTCTTCGTCGAGACCTGTCTCAAGCTGCTCGAGAAGGGGAAGGGCACCAACGCGGCGCTCGCAAGCGACCTCATGAACGCCAATCTTCCTGACCTGCACAAGCTGCTCGAAGACACGATGGCGGGCCCAATGACCGATCCCCAGGCTGCGAAGATGGCTGAATCGGTGCGTGCGGTGTTCAACGTGAACGCCAAGGCGCTGCAATTGCTGCCCACCGAGGGCGAACCTTTTTCGATCCGAAATTGGGTCAAAGGCGAGGGCAAGGAAGGATCGTTCCTGTTCCTTTCAGCGCGCTACGCAGATCTTACCGTGCTCTCGCAGATGCTCACATTGTGGCTCGACACGGCGATCAACACGCTGATGACAGGGCGGACCACGCCCGACCTCAAATTGTGGTTCCTGATCGACGAATTGGGCGCGCTGCACCGGCTTCCCTCGCTCGAAAAGGGCCTGCAGACAGCGCGCAATTACGGCGGTGCGATCGTCACAGGTGTGCACGCCTTTGCCAAGCTCAAGGAGGTCTATGGAGAGAACATGGCGATGACCTTGTCGTCGCTCGCCAAGACCAAGCTCATGCTCGGTACGGCCGACCGCGAGACCGCTACCTGGTGTTCGGACTCGGTCGGCCACCGCGAGGTCCGCGAGGTCGAAGAGAACCAGAGCTATGGTCACAACAGCGCCCGCGATGCGGTGAGCCTGACAGCCCGCCGCGAAATCGCTCCCTTGTTGCTTCCCGATGAGTTCATGGGGCTCAAGAGCCTTGAAGGCTACATCAAGTTTCCCGAAGGACTTCCGACCGCACCGGTCACTCTAGAGCCCCGGCATTGGCCTCGCATTGCCGAAGGGTTCATCCCTCGCGCGATCCAACGACCCGCGAAAACGGTGGCCAAGCCGGTGAAAGTCGGACCGGACGAAGGGGAAGTATCCGGACAACGCGGCTGCGACGGCGACGATTCCGGTGAACGCCGTCGCCGCGACGACAAGCATCCCGGCCGGGATGCCGATGGCGACCAGCGGAAACGTCCCAATCGCAGATCACAAGGTCGCCACGCGAAGGGCAAATCGCAGGAGGTGACGCCGGACGACCAGATGTGTGCAGCACAGGACAGACAAGCTGCTGCAGAAGCCGCCAACAAGGGGCACCTGCCAGTTGATCAATCGACCGGTCGACAGAGCGAACTGCCACTCGAACCCGGCAGCCGCAAAGCGCCCAATGATCACGCCGCCGAGCGGTCAGAAAGGCCCGGCGTCAGTCCTCATCCGCATCCAGTCAAGGAAAGCAAAGAGCAACGCACTCTCGCCGATCACGAGCGACGACAGCGCGATCTTCTTGGAGGCGCGGCCCACGACAAGGAGAGGGATGTACCTGACCGTGACGAACCCGATGTGGGCGATATCGAGCCGGATATTTGATGCCCAAGCCAGTGCAATCAGTGCGTCTAATCGAGGGTTAGGGCCATGCTCTCGATCGCCAATGTCCGATCGCCTTCTGCTGCCGCCAGCTACTTTGCCGACGACAACTACTACGCCCGGGCCGATGCCGATCGTTCCGGGCAGTGGGTCGGCGAAGGCGCGAAATCACTTGGCCTATCAGGGCGCGTTGAGACCAGGCAATTCGATGCCTTGTTGCGCGGCGAACTTCCCGATGGCTCGAGCGTCGGCAATCCTGGACAGGCACATCGGCCGGGCACCGATCTGACCTTTTCGCTCCCCAAAAGCTGGTCTCTGTTGGCCCTGGTCGGAAAGGATGAGCGGATCGTTGCTGCCTATCGCGAGGCGGTAACAGAGGCGCTCACATGGGCCGAGAAGAATGCCGCTGAAACCCGCCTTGTCGACAGAGGCCAGATCAAGACCGTTGCGACTGGCAATCTCGCGGTCGGCCTTTTCCAGCATGATACCAATCGCAACCAGGAGCCCAATCTGCACTTCCATGCCGTCGTTGCCAATGTGACCCAGGGCAAGGACGGCAAGTGGCGAACGCTCAAGAACGACAGGCTCTTTGCGCTTGGCACTCTGCTCAACTCGATCGCCATGGCGCGCTTCCGGATCGCAGTCGAGAAGCTTGGCTACGAGACTGGCCCGGTTGGCAAGCACGGCAATTTCGAGGCTTGCGGGATCTCGCGCGATCAGGTGATGGCCTTCTCCTCGCGGCGGAAGGAAGTGCTCGAAGCACGCCGAGGTCCGGGGCTCGAAGCGGGCAAGATCGCGGCGCTCGCCACCCGATCGCCCAAGCAGCCGATCGAGGATCGCACGGTCCTGGGCGAGCAATGGCAAGCGGCTGCGAAGACTGTCGGCCTCGACCTGCCAAGACTGGTCGATACCGCCAAGACGAGAGCCAGCGAGCGCACCGCTGCCGACGCAAAGGGGCCCTGCCTGGCTGAGCGCGGCCTGGCGCTGCTCAAGGACTTTGCCGCGCGCATCAAGGGCAAGGAGCACGATCCTCTCGTCTCGGAGCATGTTCTCAAAAGGGGGCCGCAAGAGATTGCAGCGTCCCAGGCCGTGGCTTCGGCAGTGCGCCACCTAGCGCAGCGCGAGGCAGGCTTTGCACGGGAGGACCTGTACAAGGCAGCGCTCGATTTTGGCCTGCCAACCACCATTGCTGATGTCGAGAAAGCAGTGCGCTCGCTGGTGCGTTCAGGGCATCTGCTGCGGGGCAAGGGCGAGCACAAGGGGTGGCTGGCAAGCCGAGAAGAGGTCGAGCGCGAGGCTCGGATTCTTGCATGGGCCAATGAAGGAAAGGGCGCTGTCGAACCCATTCTTGCCGAGCGGCGAGCCGACGCCAGTGTCCAGGCTTCCGCTCTCGTCAATCAGGGTTTCAAGCTCAATGAGGGCCAGCTGGGCGCAGCTCGACTTATCCTGACATCACGTGATCGGACCATTGCCGTGCAGGGTGTTGCCGGCGCTGGCAAATCGAGCGTCTTGAAGCCGGTCGCCGATGTGCTGCGCCATGAGGGTCACAAGCTGCTTGGCCTGTCGGTGCAGAACACGCTGGTTCAGATGCTCGAACGCGACACGGGTATCGAGGCGCAGACGCTCGCGAGTTTCCTCAAGCGTTGGAAACCGATCAGCGAGGCAGAGGGGCGGTCCAGCCTCGATCGCGAGGCACGCAGGGAACTTGGCGGCAGTGTCCTTATCCTCGACGAAGCCTCGATGGTCTCCAATGCGGACAAGGAGCAGCTCATCCGCATCGCCAATCGCGCCGGTGCCCACCGCCTGGTGCTCATGGGCGACCGTAAGCAACTAGGCGCGGTCGATGCCGGCAAGCCATTCGATCTCCTGCAGCAGGGAGGAATTGCTCAGGCGCAGATGAACACCAACCTGCGTGGGCGCGATCCCATCCTGCGCGAGGCACAGGCGGCAGCGCAGGCCGGGCTGGTCCGCACGGCGCTTGACCACCTCAAGCACAATACGGTCGAAGCCAAGGGGGATGGAGCGATTGTTGCTGCCGAGCGCTGGCTGTCGCTTCCGGCAGAAGAGCGGGAGCGGACCGCGATCTATGCTTCGGGTCGCAAGATCCGCGCCGCCGTCAACGAAGCCGTCCAGACTGGTCTTGCCGCAAACCGCGAGATTGGCCCCGAAAAGCTCGAACTTGAAGTTCTCGACCGCGCCAATCTTACGCGGGAAGAACTGCGATACCTCGCCGCCTACCGGCCTGGCATGGTGCTCGAGGTCGCCAAACTCGAACGCGCGCTTGGCCTCAAGCGCGGAGACTATTTGGTGCGCAAGGTCGACGACCGGAAAGGCATTGTCGAGCTTGAGGACAAGCATGGCAGGCTAAGCAAGCTCAACCCCTCTCGTATCGGGCACGCGGGGAAGGACGACAATCTTGCGCTATTCGACAGGCGCCATCTTGAGGTCCACCAAGGCGATCGCATCCGCTGGACTAGGAACGACCACCGGCGCGGGCTGTTCAACGCCGACCGGGCCCGGGTCACTCGTATCGAAGGCGATCAGGTCACTGTTGAGACGTCCAAGGGCATCGAAAAGAAGCTCGGGAAAGACGATCCGATGCTCAAACGCCTTGATCTGGCCTATGCACTCAATGCTCACATGGCGCAGGGCCTGACCTCCGATCGAGGAATTGCGGTGATGGATAGCCGCGAGCGCAATCTTGCCAACCAGAAGACCTTCCTGGTCACGGTGACCCGGCTTCGCGATCATCTCACACTTGTGGTCGACAGCGCTGCAAGGCTCGGTGCCGCTGTTTCCAAGAACAGAGGCGAGAAATCATCGGCGTTGGAAGTCACGGAGCGATTGAAAGCTGCTGCGCAGGTGGGGACCGGAAAAGCCATAGCTGAGAAGAGTCCCAAGGTTTTTGAACCCGAGCTCGCCAAAGAGCGCAACCGCTCGATGGACTTTGGGATTTGACGAGATGGTGGCCCAAGAATGGCCGCCTTGCGCCTCAGTTTCGGACATTCCAAGGCCAATTGGCTCCGCCTGAAAGCAGCCACCAAACAAATTTGCGCGATGAGCATTCGAGCTGCCTACCAGCTATAGGATCTACTGCGACAAACTGTGCGAAGTGGGCAACGCCAGGATTGGGATCGCGTCAGTTCTGCACTGCGTTTTCAAGCTTCTCGGTTCGACGGACGGTTACGCCAGGGCGTGGCTTTCTTTGTTGGCCCGTTAGGCCGTCAAACTCGATCAGCCCCTCATTCTTCATATCCACCAGCAGGTCTTTCAACTCCGGAAGGGTAACAGAGAAGCGCTGTTGGATGCGCCTTGCCAGCACCTCAAAAAGAACCACAGCTTCCCCGCCAATAAATTGCTCGCTCCACATGCGCGCCTTTCGCACTTCCTCGTGCCAATGAACCTTTGCAGTCTCTTCTGCATTGTGCGGCAAATCTTCGAAGAGTCCTTGTTGCCCAGTCGCGGAGATTGCGCGGTCCTTCGCTTCAATTCGGAAGAACTCCTCTGCGCTAAGGGCTGTGCGTTCAACTTGCCTGAATACTTCCAAGCCCTTCTGGTGCCGCGTGCCGTAGACGAGATAAAAATGCGACTTGTCCAGTTTGCGATGACGAATGCGGGCGCTAGCGACGTAGTCGAAACCGCATACCTCTTTCACTGCGGTTTTGAAGACCTCCAGAATGGCCTCTTCCTTAGAAAGGCCGTTGGACATCTCTTCGTCAATCATCTTGCGCCAAGGCAAGCCGCCGAAGGGCTTGTCATACGAAGCGCGTATTTCGGGACGTTCGTCCTCCACAAACCTTTTGAAATGCTCGTACATGAAGTTGATGAGCACCTCCCCCCGTTGTCTTAGGAGTGGAGCGATGCGGCTGAGGTCGATGCTCCACCCGGTTGGGTCTACAAACGTCAGTGCAAATGAGGAGCCAACGTAACGACGGACTTCCGGGATATTGTCCTCAAACGTGCCGTGGATGGCGCGGGCGTGAAGGTCCGCTGCGCCTCCAGCGGCGCCATTGAGGCGTTCGAAGGGCTCCGCCTCCTTCTCCACGAATACACAGCGCAAACACTTCGTTTTTCCGCGAAGGCGGAAGGACTCCCGAACCTCTCGGAGCTCCCTGATCGCTATGCCGAATGATGTGTCAGCAAACTCTTCTGACCTCGCCTCCCAAGGACCTGAAAAACCGTCAACGAATGTGAAGTCGTCCCACGCCGAGAGGATATTATAAGCGACTTTTTGCAAATAGCCTCGCAAGATAATGTGCTTGACGAACGTTTGCTCGCGATCGTGGTACTCTCGCGGCAGCACCGGAGGCTGAGCCATTAGTCAGCATTCTCCACCGCAGCCTTGAATTTTTGGGGGAAGTCGTTCCATTCTCGCCCGTCGAGTTTCCTTCCACCGTCCTTGGGCCTGAACCCACCCCATTGCTTGAAGAAGAAGGCGACGTCTTGCTCTATGCATTGGTCTCGCACCTCTCGAACCCAACGGGGATCGATTGGCCTTGCCCGCGGACCGCTTTCTCCGCCCACAATCACCCAGTCAATATTAAAGAGGTCCAATTCTCCCACCGGGCCGATCAATGGCTCAATCGACAGGAAACGCGCGCCCGCTTGCGAGCCTTGGAGGTGCAAAATTCGACTTTTAGCTTGGGCATCCTCGACTGAAACCCCGCACCAAATATGTTGAGGGCAGGGCCGATCTCGATACCGCTTTCGGAGGTACTTCGACATGAGAGAGCTGCGCTTCGACAGGAGCTGATAAACGTGCCAATCGGCCTTCTCCATCGTATCGAAAACTCTATCGACGTATTCGAACGGAACTGACTTGTGCCATAGGTCTGACATCGAGTTGACGAAGATCATTCGGGGACGTCGCCAGCCAAGTGGCTGTTCTAACCGAGCAGGTCTAAGTGTAAGGTCGAAACCGCTTTCGAACGGATGGCCCGGAACTCCACGGAACCGCTCAGAAAATCTTTCAGCGTAGCAGTTGTCACAGCCTCGACTAATCTTCGTGCAGCCCGTCACCGGGTTCCAAGTGGCGTCGGTCCATTCGATTGCGCTGTTGTCAGACATGATCTGCCTCCGAGAACATTCGTGGAACACTAGTGGCTAAGTAGTTCAAAGGCAAGGTGAGGCTTTGAGTCGCAGTGGCGTCTTCTGCTTATGGAGACGATCTAAACTTCCCTTTCGATTTCAATCTTTTCGACTAGCGGTCCTAGAGATATGGATTTGATCTCGCGGAGACCGCTTGGCGCCTGGATTTTTCAAAAGCGGTCCTTCTGTTAGCGGCCCACTTTCCGACATTTCACATAATGGCGGTTATCCGTCATTTTTCGCATGGGACCGCACCCGAAGTTGACTGACTGGCCGCACCAAACTGACAATTATTGAAGCAATTCGTCAAAGACTCTCATGGTAGTTTGGGTAGAGTGATAAGTGCAGAGATTTCAATATTTGGCCATTTTTCAATATTCTTAGGTGTAGGCAACAAAGCCCGAAACCCCAGCAGTCGAATGCCAATCAGGTTTTCACAATTTGTAATGCGCGAGGATGACGAAAGAATGAAACCGCAAAAAGGACACTTAACAAACGTTGGGTGCTTTGACACGCGAGCCAAAATCAAGGAATATTGAGTTGCGCCTTAGAGACTGTCATAATTTTGAAGATTTCCGCCGATTAGCGAAAAAACGTCTCCCTAGTCCCATCTTCCATTACATTGATGGCGCTGCTGATGATGAAGTGACATACCGCAGAAATAGCGCAGCATTTGAAGACGTGGACTTGGTTCCGAATGTACTAAGAGGCGTCGAACAAATTGATATGGGCGTCGAGGTGATGGGGCAAAAACTAGCCATGCCCTTCTATTGTGCTCCAACCGCGCTGCAGCGCTTGTTCCATCATGAGGGAGAGCGTGCTGTTGCAAGAGCCGCGACAAGATATGGCACTATGTTTGGGATCTCATCGTTAGCAACGGTTTCAGCGGAAGAAATCGCCCCGATCGCATCGGGCCCCAAAATGTTTCAGTTTTATTTCCACAAGGATCGCGACCTTAACGATACACTTTTGGAGCGTGCACGGGATGCAAATTTTGAGGTCATGGCTTTAACCGTGGATACAATAACGGGAGGAAATCGTGAACGAGACTTGCGCACCGGCTTCAAGTCTCCTCCAAAGCTGACTCTATCTTCCTTGGCTAGTTTTGCCTCCCACCCGATGTGGGCTTGGAATTTCTTGACGAAAGAGAAATTCGACATGCCCCATTTATCTGGTCACGTGGGACAGGGCACAAATTTGGCAGTATCCGTTGGAGACTATTTCTCCACTATGCTGGACCAATCGATGGGTTGGGACGACGCTGAAAAACTCTGCTCCCAATGGGGAGGGCAATTCGCTTTGAAGGGCATCATGAGTGTTGAGGATGCGCTACGAGCTGTCGAAATTGGTTGCACAGGAATTATGGTTTCCAATCATGGTGGACGTCAACTTGACGGCGCTCGTGCGCCTTTTGATCAGCTGGCAGAAATTTGTGATGCGGTTGGAGACAAGATTGATGTGATCTGTGAAGGAGGAGTGCAGCGCGGCACTCATGTCCTAAAAGCGCTTTCCGTGGGGGCAAAAGCGGTATCAGGAGGACGATTCTATCTGTATGCATTGGCTGCCTCAGGCCAAGCTGGAGTTGAACGCGCCCTTGGAAACATGAGGACAGAAATAGAACGAGATATGAAACTGATGGGAATAAGAAGTCTTGATGAGCTCGGTCCTCATAATTTGCGAACAAGAAGCTCGATAAATGCCGGTCATTAGCAAGCTATCGAGTGATTAAAGGGGCTTTGACCGGGACTCATAAGTACATTGTGGGTGGCATCTCAACAACGCCTGACCAAACCGCCCACGCGCAACCTAGATGGAATATCCGGAAAATAATACCTTTGAGACAGCAATAACTTTAGACGAATGCAGAGCTGCTCGCGAGGATATCGCCAACTATGCTGAAGACATTGCAAGCTTTCTCTTGGCCGATTTCTAGCTGTTTGCAGGGCTTTACGGCGGCACCAATATCTCAATTTAAGCCGATTGAAGGTGTGAATCTGTTGAAGTACGCGCAATGGGGCGAAGCCACGAAGGCATTGTGTTAGGTTTTCCAACTGGAATGTGTGGCAGATCGAATTTGTCGAAAATTGATCATTATGATCATACCTCCGTGAACGTGCTCTGATAGCTATAGAAATAAGCAAAATTATTTTGCGGCACCTGAGGAGGGTATCTTGAGCAACAACGATCACAACAAACTAAACTTGGGCGATCAATCTGATTTTTGGGGCAAAACCTCAAGATTTGCTTTGATTGCATCCGCCCTTGGCTATATGGGCGCGCCTGGGATTGCATCGGCAAATGATGATATTCAGCAGGAGGCCCCTTCTGCGCAAGCGCAGAGCGAACCAGAGAGCGACCGAAATCTAATAATCGTCACCGCTACAAAGCGCGAACAGTCCATTGTTGAGACGCCGATTGCCGTTACAGTCGTAGATGCCGAAATGTTGGTGCGTACCGGCGTTTCAGACATTACAAATTTGGAGCGGGCCGCCGCTAGCTACCAGATGAACTCCTCGGATAGTACGACTGGCGGGCTGACGCTTCGTTTGCGCGGGATTGGAACCACCGGTAACAATATTGGTATTGAAAGTTCGGTCGGCGCATTTGTGGATGGGTTTTACATCCCGCGCCCAGGTGCGGTCCTTGGTGAATTGAATGATGTTCAGCAAGTTGAGGTCCTAAGGGGCCCGCAGGGTACGCTTTTTGGTCGCAACACTTCGGCAGGCGCTTTGGTCATAAAGACCAACAAGCCAAACCTTGATGATACAGAAGCATTCTTCGATGTTTCCGCCGGCAATTACGATCTGTTCAAGGTTCGCGGCGGGTTTAATGTTCCGGTTTCTGAAGGAAAAGTAGCTCTTCGGGTCTCTGGCTCGCATGCTGTGCGTGATGGATATGTTATTGGCCCGGACGGATATGATTCTAGCTCGATAGACCGATCTTCCGTTCGCGGACAGTTGCTATTTGACTTAGAAGATGCAGGCGTTTTGCGTCTATTTGCTGGTTATTCTCGAGGGGATGATCAATGTTGTTCGGCGGTGTGGTTGAATCACTCACCCTTTATTCAGGCTAACTCGGCACCATTTTCTGCATTTGGCGGAACAGCAGGGGCTGACTTTGTTGGTCGCCGAGCCCTAAAAGAAGGGTTGGCGAACGACAGCAACTATACCAACCCTTATAACGGTTGGAATGTTGGCGCCACGTATGATGTGGAATTGCCTTTCGCAAACCTCTCTTATCTAGGTTATTATGGCGAATCGAATGCTGTTTCTTGTCGCGGCGATTACACTTCGCTTGAAATATACGCTGTTGGTCCCTGCCCCGAAGCTGAAGCTATCTTACCAAATGTGGACTTGGATGCGCTAAACGGCACCACGATTAAGTCGACATCGCATGAGCTCAGGCTTCAAGGGAATGCCTTTGAAGACAGTTTGGATTGGTTAATTGGGGCATACTATTCGCATGAGAAGATCGATCAACGTTATGCTTTGGTATTTTTGCGGGATATGCAGGCGGGCGTTAGCGTCGGTTCGTTTGGTTTTGCAGATTTCAATGAGCTAAATTTTGCTTCTAACGGCGTAGATGCAGCTGGCGACTATGCCGCGCCAAGGGCACAGCAAGATGGCAGTTCTTTTTCGGTCTTCACTCACAATGTGCTGGAGCTTACTGACGGGCTAAATCTGACGCTTGGTGCTCGATACATCACTGAAAAGAAAGATGCCCAAGTCGGCCACCAAGTTCCCGGACAGCACAACGCCTGCGAGGCAACATTCAACAATTTGACAAGCTTAACTTCACCTAATTTTGGTCTGTACAATGGGACGAATGGTTTCTTTGGCGCAGGGGGACCCGCACGACTGGCATTAGTTGTTCAATCGAACTGTTGGATATTCAATTCCGGTCTATATGATCCTAGCGACCCAAATAATTTCTTCACCCAATTTGCAAATACGAACGCGGCAAATACATTTGTGACTTCATACTTGAATCTAATCCCACAACCATTTGACAGAGATTTCAAGGATGACCAGCTCACCTATACTGCAAATTTAAGCTACGAAGTTGCAGATCAAACCTTCGTCTATGGTGGATTTACGCATGGATTTAAGTCCGGTGGATTTAACCTTGATGTTTCCGCTGCGGTTGGCGGTGCAGATCCGCGATTCCGCTCAGAGAAAATTGATGCCTTTGAATTGGGTTTCAAATCCGTATTCCTGAACAACCGGGCCTGGGCAAATATTGCCTTGTTCTATTCTGATCTTTCGGATTTTCAGGTGCTGGAATTTGATGGCACAAGGTTTAGCACATTCAATGTCGATAAAGCGCGCTCCAAGGGTGTGGAATTTGAATCAGCCTATGCGTTGTCTGACGCATTATCCCTAAACCTGGCTGCCACTTATACAGACGCCAAATATCCCGATGATTGCACCACATTTGATCCGACAGATGCGAATTTCAACGGCTCTGTCACTGCATTGTGCGGTCAGCAATTCACGAATGCGCCAAAATTGGTTGTGATTGGTGGTGCCAATGTTGATACCGAGATTAACACAAGCGGCGCCTCGATGTTCGCAGGTTTCTCGGTTCGTTATGAATCAAAAAGGCGCACCAGTACTTTGCCTACTGAAAGACCTGCGACCTTTGGTCTGACGACCGAAGCTCAAGTACGGGACGCGGTGGCAGCCGCCATTGCGGCACCATTTGATATCCAGAAATCGAACGCGAAGTTGGATCTTCGCCTTGGTTTTAGAACTGCAAATGAGAAGTTCACCATTGAGGCTTGGGCTCGCAACTTTTTTGATGTGCGGACAAGGTTTTTGACATTCCATATTCCGCTTAGAGGATTCTCTGGCCAGCGAGCACGTGGTGCATTTGTCCAAGAGCCACGGACCTATGGACTGACCCTGCGCGGCAAGTTTTAGTAGAACTCTCCGCTCTACCAGATGCTGGGAATTTGGTGAGCAAAGACTAGCGATCAGGCGAAAGTCTGATCGCAACTTTTTTGACTGAGCAAGCAGCACATAGAAGAGGCATATCAAATGAAAATACACAGCAAACTGTATATCGGCGGCGAATGGGTTGATCCATTGAATCCGTCAATATTTGAGGTTGTGAATCCCCTCACCGAAACAGTTTGTGCAACCGTTGCTGGCGGTGGAGAAGATGATGTCGCTCGTGCGGTGGCAGCAGCCAGGGAGGCGTTCAAGGAGTTTTCCCAATCTAGCGTTGAAGATCGCAGGGCCATGTTGGAACGGATTGCGGCTGGAATCAAAGCTCGAGCTGACGAGTTTTCAGAAGCAATTAGCATGGAAATGGGAGCACCAACTTGGTGGTCAAGCAGGGCGCAAGTCCCGGCCGGCATTGCCCATTATTCAACCGCGGCCAAAGTTCTGGAGAGTTTTGAGTTTCAGAAGATTCAAGGCACTACAGCCATACGACGCGAACCCATTGGCGTTTGCGGGTTGATCACTCCGTGGAATTGGCCGTTGAACCAGGTTGCGTGCAAAGTTGCGCCGGCATTGGCAACAGGCTGTACGATCGTTCTGAAGCCGGCTGAACAAACATCCCTGGATTCACTGTTGCTGGCTGAGGTTATCCACGAAGCTGGTGTGCCTCCTGGTGTGTTCAATCTTGTCAATGGACCTGGTAGAGTAGTGGGTGCGTCCATAGCTGAGCATCCAGATGTTGATATGGTCAGCTTTACTGGGTCTACGATGGCCGGAGCCAACGTCTCAAAGGCAGCGGCGGATACGATCAAAAGAGTATCGCTCGAGCTTGGCGGCAAGTCAGCCAATATTGTTTTGCCAAGTGCCGATTTGAAGGATGCTGTTGGCAGGGCTGTTCAAGGGATTATGAGTAATGTGGGCCAGACTTGTACAGCGGGCACGCGCCTCCTGGTTCCGTCAGACAAAGTGGCAGAGGCCACTAGAATTGCAGTTGAGGTCGCCGAATCCATCCCGCTGGCGACAAGTTGGGATGCGCCGGCGCCGGCTATCGGCCCGATTGCGACGAAACGTCAGCATGCAGAAATTGTGCGGCTGATTTCAGAAGGTGTCAAAGAAGGCGCCAAGCTGGAAACCGGCGGCGCAGACAGGCCCGATGGTGTTAGGAGCGGCTATTTTATTGCGCCAACGATCTTTTCAAATGTCAGCAATGATATGACAATTGCACGAGAAGAGATATTCGGACCTGTGCTGAGCATCATTGCATACGACACGGTTGATAACGCGATCGAGATCGCCAATGATTCGCCCTATGGCTTGTCCGGCTATGTTCAGGGCGAACATCAAGAAGCTGTCGAAGTGGCTCGAAAGATGCGCACGGGCCAAGTTTTCGTGAACGCGGCCCATGCGGATTTCAACGCACCATTTGGCGGCTATAAGCAGTCAGGCAATGGCCGTGAATGGGGCGAGATTGGATTTGATGAATTTCTGGAATACAAATCTGTCCTCGGCTCAGAAATCAAAAATTAGATTGGCATGGCGACCGTGAATCCACCGTTAGAACCAATCTCGCAATCGCCAATTCCTACGCCACCGCTTCCTTGGCACACGCGCGTCTTTTACGGGATGGGCGCTATGGCCTTTGGTATCAAATCCAACGGCT
>NZ_WTYN01000008.1 GCF_009827535.1 Qipengyuania oceanensis
ATTCAGCAGCTCCTTTCAAGCCGTAAATAGCCGGTTCTCTAACTCTCAAAATGGACCACTTTCTTGGGGGAAGGTCAGTTGGTCGGAATTGGCAATGGTCGGTTACTTGTTGGTCCTGTCAATCATTATCCGCACTGCAATATCCTTTTTTGAAACGCCGAACGTCGCCTTGGCTCCGGAACTGACAGAAGACTACACAGAAAGAAGCAAGCTCATTAGCCTAGGGCACTTCTTCGCCTGGTCGGGCGGCAATCTCATGAATGTCGCAATGTTCTTTGTCGTATTTCCGATGTTTGCATCAGCAGCCATGTCCGAGGCTGTTAGCCTGCGAAAACCTTATGAGATCTATGGGATGCTCGCTTCGGCACTGATTCTGGTTGCCATCTTGATAGCCGCGTTCGGCACTCAATCGCGAATTCCCTACCTCAATCAGGCGCCGCCGAAGCGCAACATCACGCTGCGATTGATATTCAAGGAGATTTTCGAAACCCTGTCCAACCGCGCCTTCCTTGCAGTGTTTCTGGCGGCGATTTTGGGAGCGGTTGCATTGGGGCTGAAGGCTTCCTTGCACCTCTATTTCGTTTCCTATTTCTGGGAATTCACAGCGTCCGAGACAGGCTATCTGTCCCTGGGAATATTTGTATCGGCAGCGATTGGTTTTGCGCTTGCCCCCGTAGCGACAAGACATCTTGGCAAGAAGAGGGCTGCCATCATCTTGGGTATGGTGGCGCTTCTGGCGCACCCGATACCCATCTGTCTCAGGCTGCTTGATCTATTGCCGCCAAATGGCGATCCGTTCATTTTCTGGTTCAACCTGATATTTGGAATTGTCGATCTCGGCCTCATCATCTGCTTCAACATCCTTGTCGCTTCAATGCTTGCCGATCTCGCTGAACAAAGCGAGCTGGAAACTGGGCGTCGGTCAGAAGGGGTTTTGGCTGCGTCCATCACCTTTGCAAAAAAGAGTGTTCAGGGGCTTGGGATCTTGATCGCGTCTTTTGTGCTCTATCTGGCGAGCTTTCCAAGACAGGTCGACGCGAGCGCAGTCCCCGACGAAGCCATCTGGAGTTTGGGTGCGTATTATGTGCCCATAGTGACGGGTATTTATCTCGTCATGCTTGCTGTGCTGATGAACTACAATATCAGTAGGGAATCCCACGAGGAAAATTTGCGAGAACTGAAAATGAGAGCCGCTGCAAGTAGCCCTGAATCGCCGAAGTACGACGCTCATCCAGATGCTGGCAGTGATGGCAAGGGTGCAGCCGCAGGAAAGTGACTGGCGCTTGAGCGGCCAAGTTATGACCACACGGTTCTGCCAAGACTAGCGAACTGGCCGCAACTTGATTGGCAGGTTCGACGGGTCGTTTCTCAAGCCCAGGCGTTGCGAAGCGTGATACGAGACGAGGGCTGGATTTATATCAGTTACAGTCCTTGTGAACTGCCGCCCAACGTCCGCAATAGCAAGTGTGTAACCGTGGTGGATCCGTTTACCTACCGGCTGTCGAGGTGCCGGGAAAGTGGCAACACTGATCCGTGCACTTCTCAATCATTTCATCGCGCTTGAGCGAAATTGCACATAATTCGAAAAAGAATGTCAGTGACCATCTAGCTCACCTGCGACTATTTTGAGTTGTCAAAATGAAGTGCCAGATTAGCCCCAACATTGGGATTTTGGACTGCTGCGCAAGTGTGCCTAGTGACTTTGTATCGCTGCACACCAATATGGGTAAGGAACCGAGGGATGCACAAATTCGACTTTGTCGTGGTGGGGGCTGGATCTGCGGGATGCACAGTTGCCAGTAGATTGTCAGAGAATGGAAAGTATCAAGTTGCTCTCCTCGAAGCTGGAGGATCTCATAATAATCCGCTGATTTCGATTCCATTCAACTTCGCCTTCACGGTCCCCAAAGGCCCGCATAACTGGAGCTTCGAAACCGTGCCACAGGAGGGGCTGAATGGTCGGCGCGGATATCAACCGCGCGGCAAGGTGTTGGGTGGTTCTTCTTCAATAAATGCGATGGTATACATACGCGGCGCCAAGGAAGATTATGAGCACTGGGCGGCATTGGGGAATGAGGGTTGGTCATACGAAGAGGTGCTGCCATTCTTTAAGAAGGCGCAAAACAGGGTTAAGGGTGCGAACGAATATCACGCGCAGGGCGGCCCCCTAACCGTGTCCCCTCCGCGCAGCCCCAACCCGCTCAACGACATGTTCATTAAGGCTGGCATGGATTGCCAGCTGCCTTACAATGAGGATTTCAACGGCGAAACTCAGGAAGGCATTGGCTATTATGAGTTGACGCAGGATCGCGGCAAGCGCTGCTCAGCCGCGCTCGCCTATGTTACGCCAGCTGAAAAGCGCAAGAATCTAACCATCTTCAAACAAGCATTTGTCGAGAAGGTTCTGGTTGAAAACGGTCAGGCGACCGGCGTGATGGTCAAGTTAAACGGCAACTTGCAGCTAATCAAAGCCAGGCGGGAGGTCATTCTTTCTTGCGGCGCGTTCCAAAGCCCACAGTTGCTGTTGCTTTCGGGCATTGGCGCCAAGGACAAGTTGGATCCGCATAAAATCAAGGTGGTTCATGAACTTCCTGGTGTCGGAGAGAACCTCTACGACCATGTAGATTTCTGCTTAATGTACCAATCTGACAGCGAGCATGTTCTGGGCAAAAATGCGCGCTCGGTGTTTCGTGTTGCGTGGAACCAATTCAAATATTTTGCCGGAAGGCGCGGTATTTTGACGACGAACTTCAATGAATCTGGTGCCTTCTATTTCACCAATCCGGATGAGCGTTCGCCGGATATTCAGCTGCATTTTGCCTTCACATTGGTCGATCAACACGGACTAAAACGGCACGGCCGCGGCGGATTTAGCTGCCACGTTTGTGTCCTCAGACCCAAGAGTCATGGTAATTTGACTTTAGCCGACGCAAACCCGGCAACGCCGCCGCTCATCGATCCAGCATTTCTAAAGGATGAGCGTGACGTCGCAACGTTGCTTGCCGGAGTCAAACGCGCGCAACAAATCTTACAGGCTCCTGCATTCGATGAGATTAGAGGCAAGCCGGTATATGCGACCGCCAGCAATAATGATGATGAATTGATCGAGGACATTCGAAACCGTGCCGATACGATCTATCATCCGGTTGGCACCTGCAAGATGGGTCCGGACAGTGATCCGATGGCGGTTGTCGATTCATCACTTAGGGTGAGGGGCATCAGGAACCTACGCGTTATCGATGCCTCGATCATGCCTTCTATTGTATCGGGAAACACAAATGCGCCTACCATCATGATCGGCGAAAAAGGGGCGCAAATGATACTCGATGAAGCCGAATCTTACACCTAGCGCAATCGATCAACCAGGCGTCCATCCAGAATTGATGCAAGCTGAAGGAACGCCCCGGTGTGCAATGCGCGCCGCAGATCAGGCTTGAGGACAATGTGCAGACGCCGGGTGTGGAGTTCAACGCTGGAAGGTCGTGATCGTGTGGGCGCAATCACAGACACCAGGTTAGCGTATTAGTCTTGTGCCGATTTGAGCAAAAGTTGCAGCGAAGGATTAGAAAGGTTGGGATCGTGGATAGGGCAAGAGCTATTGCAAAACTTACGGCACCCGGAAGAAAGTATGAACTGCAAAATGTCTGTGTGAATGGAAACGAGGTAAAGTGGTTCGTAAACGCACCCACCTCGCTCAGACAGCTGATTAGCGAAGCGCGCTGCGAGAAGACATTTTTTGTCTATAATGATGAGCGCTACACGTTTGAGGAATTCTATCAGCGTGCGTCAAATCTGGGCAGACGCCTGATCGATGACTATGGAGTCAAACCTGGCGACCGGGTCGCAATTGGCCTTCGCAACTACCCTGAATGGGCGCTCGCATTTGCGGCGATAACTTCTATCGGAGGGATCGTCGCGGGGCTCAATGCATGGTGGGAATCGGACGAGCTTGAGTATGGCATTAGGCATATCGGGGCAAAGGTGGCCATAGTCGACCAGGAACGGCTTGACAGAGTCAAACTCCAAAGTGGTCTTGATTTTCTGACTCTTATTTCGGTCCGTTCAGAGCCATGTGACCGTGCCACACCCATCGATCAGCTTCTGCGTCAGCACGGCGAGCTTCCCGATATCCAAATCGAACCCGATGATGATGCGGTCATCTTGTTTACATCGGGATCGACTGGCCACCCCAAAGGGTCCGTCTCGACGCACCGCAACATCATTGCGGCGCTCTTGTCCTGGGAGCTTGATCTGGCAGTTTTGGCAACAATCCACGGTGGCGCGCCCAAAGGGCAATCGAAGCCGCATTATCCGGACGCAGCCTTGCTTGGCATGCCGCTTTTTCACGTCAACGGACTTCTTGCTGTATTGCTGACCAGTTTCCGCAGAAAGCGGAAGACTGTTGCGATGTACAAATGGGACCCGAATGTCGCTGTCGAGTTGGTTGAGGCAGAAAAAATAGTCAGCTTTGTTGGAACGCCCGCAATGACGGGAGACATTATGCTGGCGGCGCAAAAGCAGGATAAAGATGTGAGCAGCTTGCTCGCCGTGGGTGGCGGCGGATCGGCGCGCGCTGAATCTCAAGTGAAGGGCATTGACGAGACATTCAAGAATGCAAAGCCGCACACCGGATGGGGGATGACTGAAACCAACTCGATCGGCACGTCGATCGGTGGCGAAGAATATCTAATGCGACCATCCAGTTCGGGCAGGGTGAGCGCGGTTCTTGAGCTCGGAATTGTTGACAGCGACGATAACTTTGTAAAGGCCGGAGAGCGCGGAGAATTGCTTGTTCGAGGAACCTCGGTGATTCACAAATATTGGGACCGACCAGATTCGAGCGGCGATTTTCTGGAAGGTGGTTGGTTCAGGACGGGAGATATCGCTTATCTCGACGAAGATGGATATCTCTACATCGTAGATCGGTTGAAACAGATCATCATTCGGGGTGGTGAAAATATCGGTTGCGCCGAGGTGGAATCGGCAATGTTAAACGATCCGGCAATTATTGAGGTCAGCGTTTACGGCGTAGCCGACCAAAGGCTGGGCGAGGATGTTGCGGCGACAATATATGTTGATCGGGAAGTAGACGTCGACGCCATAAGATCAAATCTGAAGCTCAAGATTGCCGGTTTCAAAATCCCAAAGCACATCCGGGTCACAACCGAGCCATTGGTTCGTATCGCGTCCGGTAAGATTGATAAGAAGACGATCCAAAAAGATCATCAAAAACTCCTAGATTTGGAGTGACGCAGATGAATATTCCAGGCTGTCACAATGTGACTGATTTTCATCGTCTCGCCCAGCGTCGAATTCCATTTCCAGTGTTCGATTATTTTGACGGCGCGGCCGAGTATGAAATCACGCGATGGCGCAACAGAGAGGCTTATGAGAGCTGCGACTGTTCCCCGTCAGCGTTCATGAGACAGATTAGCGGTTGAAGTTTAGGAGGGTTTTGGTTCTCGTCGTAGTGACGAAGGAACGAACATGAGAACCAAAAGTCGAGGTCGAAGCGCCCTGCCGAGTAGGTTGTAGCTTGAGCAGTGGAATCGCTAGGATGTATTCGCTTTGCGCCAACGACCGGGTGCCATTCCACCGACCCGTTTAAAAGTTCGACAAAAACTACCTGCTTCAGAGTATCCAAGCGTGTAAGCGATCTGCTCTAATGTCATGGTTGATGATAATAAGAGCTGGCAAGCACGTTTAAAAATAACTTCGGACTGGATTTGTCGAAAATTTGTTTCTTCTGTATGCAAACGACGCCTCAGAGTACTCATTGAGCACCCTAAAGCTCGACAAATTTCTGGCTCAGTGGACAGCTTTTCATTTGACATCTGCAGAAGCATTTCCTTGACTCTGTTTTTTGTACTTGAGTGGCGCCTTTCAAGGGTGTTGCTCAGCTTGTCCTCTAATCTCATGCGTGACCAACGGTCATCGAATTTCAATTGCATACGAAACAAGCTGCGATTGAATGAAATTGAATAGTTTTTCTGCCCAAATAGCGTTTCTGTTCCAAACGCCTTTCCAACCTCATCCATATTGTCCGGTCTATCGTTCTTGAATGAAGTTTGGCATGGATATACTTCGGAATTGGTTAACTCTTGGACCCAGGTAACCAGGGCAGCCATGCCTCTTGTAGCTAGAAAGTGTTGACTGAATGGTGGCAGCTTGTGCCCAAGAATCACGAATTTGATGGTGTCAGGATCTCGGACAACGGAAACTTCGTTGATCCACAAAGATATCTTGTAGAATTTGGCGCCAATCGTTAGCGCTTGTTCCAGCGTGCGGCTAGCCATCATGGCGAAACCTAGTGTTCCATAACAGGTCAGGTGTTGGCGCATTCCCAAAATCACGCCGTTGGCAGGATCATCGTCTATCTCCAGCAAGTTTTGAATTGCTCGGAGTTCTTGCCAGACCTGAATTTCGCAATATGGGTCTTCAATATCATCCAGATCTAATTCCGTTCCTTTCAGGATTTCGAGGGCTGGAATGTCGTGTTCGCGCGCGAAATCAACAAGGAGTCTCAACGATGTAACTTGTCGAATATCTGAAAATTCTTTTTTGTATGAGATGTGGGTCATTTTCGCGTCACCAAAGTTGAGACCACTTGTCTCCGATTGGAGCGGCAATGACAAGACTTCACCTGACTTCGGATCGATGAACTGGGCCATAGGCGCTGACGGGGAACATTGAGATTGAAGACATTGAAGTGAATAGCGCCTAGTGATCTAGACGCCTTCATTGTTTGTTTTTTGCTGTCGTTCGAAGTTCACAGGTGACAACATGGGGTTTGTGGCGTGCTTTCGCACGGGGTTATAGAATTTCGATGTAGTCGAACTCATCCTGCCGAGCTTCTGCGCGGGTTTTTTATGTCCGCCTTCGGATCCGTTCGCGTTTGAGCAGGTTAAGGAAGCTCTCAGCGAACGCATTATCATGGCAGTTCCCGCGCCTGCCCATTGAGTGCTTGAGATTGTGGGCATGGAGGAGCCAGGTTCATTCGCGGGAGATAAACTGTGAGCCCTGATGGAGTGGATCAGAACTACGTTCTTCGGCTTTCTGCGCCACACCGCTATCAGCAGTGCCTGGCAGACCAGATCAGCGGTCTGCCGACTTTGTATCTGCCAACCAACCACCGCCGTGAATAGAGATCGATCACCACTGAGAGGTAAGCGAAGCCCTCATGCGTTCTGATGAAGGTGGTGTCTGTTACCCATGCTGCGTCGGACGCTGACACTGCAAACTGGCGATCCAACGTATTGTCGATCACAACTGATGGCGTGCCACAATAGCTGTCTGGACGCCGCTTATAGCCAACTTGAGCTTTGATCCCGGCTTGCCATGCAAGGCGAGCCACACGGTTGGGACAGCTCTGCTCACCCTGATCAAGCAGAACATCATGCAGATGCGGTTGCCGTACACCCTGCCACTCTTCCCGTGCCTCGTGGATGAGCTTGGTCTGTCGGGCATCTTCCTGCGCCCTCTGAATCAACTTATGAGACCTGACCCTGGCTGGGAAGTGTCTCGGGATCGACGCTGGAGCCAGACATGCAACGGTTCCTAACAACGAATCACTTCGCAGGCAGCGACCGCGAGCAGTTGAATTGGCTGATGGGCTTCTCGCGCCTGAACATGAGGCCTGTAGCAGCCCGCAATAGCCGAGGTTCTTGTCTGAATTTTCCAATCCAAGGGAGATCCCGGCCGCGCACGAAGTTGAATGAATCTGTCAAAAAACTGACTTCAATGGCAATAGAATAGGTTCGTCGACCCGTTAACTTCTGGTGCTCAAACTGATTTCTGAGGGCATTGAATCATGACTGAGCAAGCTGGCTACTATGGTAAGAGGCGCAAATGGCATAGCTGGGGATACGAAGACGAGGTCATTTCCCAGGCTGAGGTCAAGGAAATGGCCGTTCGCGTTGGCAAACGCCTGGGCATTGATGAGCCGGTGGTCTTGTCTGATCCAACGCTCGAGGAAATCGAGTTGAGGGAATCGCGGATCTCCATCCCTGCTTCCTTGTCGTCTTTTTGTAATTCAGACAAATGGGATCGCGTTTCTCATTCCTACGGCAAGAGCTTCAAGGACCTGACGCGCATTTTTCGGCGAGATTTTACCAATCCGCCTGATGTGATTGCCTATCCTCGCAACGAGGCCGAGGTTGCCGCAGTTTTGGATTGGTGCGGTGATAATGGCTATGCGGCAATTCCATATGGCGGCGGATCAAGTGTCACGGACGGCTTTACTGCCCCGGAGGATTGCGACGGTTCGGTAATTATCGATTTGGGGAACATGAACCAGGTGCTGGAGGTTGACCCGGTCTCCCGCTGCGCACTTATCCAGGCAGGTACGCTTGGGCCTTCGCTTGAAGATCAGCTAAAGCCGCACGGCCTCACATTGAGACATATTCCGCAATCCTGGGAGTTTTCATCGCTTGGCGGCTGGATTGCGACGCGTTCTTCGGGCCACTATGCTACCCACCTTACCCATATTGACGATATGGTGCAGAGCCTCAGGGTCGTAACGCCGCGCGGAACGATAGAAAATCGCAGATTGCCGGGATCAGGTGCCGGCCCGGATCCCGACCGCCTCTTTATCGGTTCTGAAGGCTCGCTCGGGATTATCACACAGGCATGGATGAAGCTTCAGGGGCGAGTGGTCTTCCGGGCGAATGCGACCATCACCTTTGACACGTTCTATCAAGGTGCCGCAGCCATTCGGCAGATCACACAGGCAGGCCTGTTTCCTGCGAATTGTCGTTATCTGGACGCGCAAGATGCCCAGTTTTATGGCGCTGGTGATGGCACAAAATCTGTGCTGCTGCTTGGCTTTGAATCTGCGGATCATCCCGTGGATGTCTGGCTGGAGCGCGGCGTTGAAATTTGCCAGGACCACGGCGGTGAAGTCGTGACCAAGACCGGATCGGGCGGCGATGCCTTGAAGTCAAGCCGCAGCGGCGCGCAGGGGAATTGGCGCGAGCAATTCCGTTACCTGCCGCGATTGATGCATACGCGCGCTGCGATGGGCGTGGTCAGCTTTACCTTTGAAACGGCCTATACCTGGGACAAATTCGAAGCCGTGGACACGGAAATTATTCGCCGGGTCAGCGAGGCGCAAAAAGCGCTGACCGGCGGTGGCATTGTTTGCCGCAGATTCTCCTTCCTCTATCCCGATGGGCCGGCGCCCTATTATTCCGTCGTTGCGCCTTCCACGCACGAGACGAGCCTTGAACATTACCAGGCGCTTTCCGACGTGGCTTCTGATGCGATATCGGAGCTTGGCGCGACAATCACGCACCACCATGCGGTCGGACGCAGCTTCCGTCCGTGGTACGACAAGGAAGTGGACCCGCTTTTCCGGGATATGTTGGCTGGCGCAAAGAATGCTGTTGATCCAGATTGGATTATGAACCCGGGAATGCTTCTCGACCGTTCGAATCATCTCAAGATCGTCGGATAAGGGGAGCAGGTCGCACGCTATGATCGAACTGTTTTTCTGGCCTACTCCCAACGGATACAAGGCGACGATTGCTTTGGCGGAATTGGGATTGCTTGGCAAAGTTACGCCAATCAATATTCTGGCCGGTGAACAGTTCGATCCGGCATTTCTTAAGATCAGTCCAAACAACAAGGTTCCCGCCATCATCGATCACGATGGTCCAAATGGCGAGCCGGTTGCGATATTCGAATCTGGCGCCATATTGCTCTACCTGGCTGAAAAGACCGGAAAGCTTCTTCCCAAGTCTGAAGTGAAAAGGCTGGAAGCCCTGCAATGGCTTTTCTTCCAGGTGAGTAGCATGGGGCCGATGCTCGGGCAGGCACACCATTTTAGAACATACGCGCCCGAGAAGATCGAATATGCGGTAGACCGCTACACACAAGAGGCCGCTCGCCTTTACAAAGTGCTCGATAACCGGCTGGCGGATCATGAATATCTGGCGGACGAATTTTCGATAGCCGATATAGCTACGTTCACATGGGTCAGGCCCCGAAAAATGCAGGGCCAGGACCTTGAAGATTATCCAAATGTGAAACGTTGGTATGACCAGATCAAGGTTCGCCCGTCTGTCTCTGAGGGCCTGAGTGTTCTGTCCGACAAGATGAAATGGCAAGCTAAGCCCGGTTCCAAGGAATGGAAATCGATGTTCTCCGGCTCGGAGAAAAAGTCAGATTGATCGGTCGGGCTTGCAATGCCTGCAATGAATTGCCCGAGAATCGCCCCACCGACGAGTTCGGGATTGTGAAGCAGGCAAAGTTGCCGGTCACGGCGACATTGATGATTCATCGGCATTCGGACAGAAGCCCATGATTTCACATCATATTTTTGAACAGGATTTGCCGCGATGCCTTATATCAATGTCCAGTTTACCAAGGGCGCTACCAAGGAAGCCAAGCGAGAGATCGTAAAAGGTGTCACAGATTTAATGGTGGAGCACCTCGGTAAGAGGCCCGAGCACGTCCATGTCGTGATTCAAGAAGTTGAATTTGAAGATTGGGGGTTCGCCGGAAAACTCGTTGCGGAGCTGTCAGACTAACTGTACCTGATTGAAAATTGGACCCAATTGGGTGCTGTCAGACTTGCTACAGCTCGTCTCCGATTGACAGAGCCATGGCAAGGTCGCGCTGAGATTAGGCAGCAAGAAACTGCCACTCGCCAAAATCGGCCGTTACTCGCTAATCTAACTCAGCTTCACCAGCAGCAGCTACTGCGTTCGGTGTGCCCTCCCATTTCCCATATTCCCCCACGTGACCAGTTATTTCGCCGGTTCGTTCTGAAGGGCTTTTCCAAC
>NZ_WTYN01000009.1 GCF_009827535.1 Qipengyuania oceanensis
CCATGACTGCTCCTCAAAAAGCAGTCTTGAATCAGAACCAAGCCAGTTTGGGAATCCCTTTTGTCAACACGACCTAGCATCGCACACTCCGCCTGTCAGTAAACAGTTACTCTGTGGAGCTCTCGCCTATACCCCTCATAACCACCTGTCGCCTTGTGAACGACACTGCGATTGTCCCACATCACCAACATGTTCTTTTCCCATTTCTGTTTATGGACAAATACCTCTGTTGATTGCCAGGCATTCAGCTCAGCAAGAGTGCGCAAGGCTTCGGATTTGGCTACCCCTTCCAAGCCGATAATGTACGCGCCTCCGCCAAAGATTCCGAGCCGTCCTGTTTCAGGATGTTCGAGTATCAAAGGGTGAGTGTGCTGCAAAACACCGCCCTCGTTCGGACTTCTGATGTCCATTGCTCCATGGCTGCTTGTGTCGCCATAAATTCCTTGAGCCGAATAAGTGGCGGCGGAAGAATGTATAGACTTCATTCCTTGCAAACGTATCTTTGCCTCATCGGGAAGCGATTCAAACGAAATTTGCTGGTTAGAAAAATGAGTGTCCCCACCGACTGGAGGGATATCGACACCATACAGAACGGTACCTATTGGTGGGCTCTCCAGAAAGCTCCAATCTGAATGCCAGCCTTCCGCAAATATGCGGTTAGTATCAGTCGCTTCGCGTTTGACGGCCGCAGTATATTTTCGCGCCGGCAGAGGGTTAAAGAATGGGTCTTCACTGAGTTCGCCGAATTGGCGGCAAAATGCTTCTAGCTGGTCAATATCCAACTTCTGATCCGGAAATGCCAATACATGATGAGTGAGCCAAGCCTTGCGTACTTGATCAATTTCATCAGCCGCCAACGACTTGCTTAAATCAAGACCTCGGACAGTTGCCCCACAAGAGGCACCCGAAGGTGTTACTGCTATAGCCATCAAATTATTCCACGATATCTATTCAATTCTCAGGATCCGTGCCGCAAAAAGGGTGTCAGCTTGGAAAACGTGCTGCTGGAGCTCAGCCTGGCTGACTACTTCTTAGAGGCCGAAAACATGTTTTCCCATTCTTTGGAACCCGGCTTGGCATTCCATTTCATATTGTCCGAGAGCACGCTTAGGCCTTCAGAAATTGCCGGTCGCACTTTGATTGTATCGTACCACCGTTTCACATTGGGGTAGTCATCAAGGTTTTGCCCCTGCATCTTGCGCGGTCGGACCCAGGTAAATGTAGCAATATCTGCAATCGAATACTCGTCGGCCAAAAAATCATGGTCAGACAATCGATTGTCTAGGATTTTGTACAGGCGTTCTGCTTCTTTGGTGTAGCGATTGATCGCATATTCAATTTTTTCTGGCGCATAGGTTCTGAAATGATGGGTCTGGCCCAGCATCGGCCCCATACTGCTCACCTGAAAAAACAACCACTGGATAGCTTCTAAGCGCTTGAATTCAGATTTGGGTAGTAATTTCCCTGTTTTTTCCGCTAGATAGAGCAATATTGCTCCACTTTCGAATATCGTAACTGGCTTTCCGCCCGGACCATCGTGATCAATGATCGTAGGCACCTTATTATTGGGGTTGAGTTCAAGATATGCAGGATCAAACTGTTCTCCAGACAGAATATCAATTGGCGTAACTTTGTCCAACAACCCCAGCTCGGCCAGAGTAATAGTTGCTTTGTAGCCATTTGGTGTCGGCCAGAAGAACAGTTCAATCATTGTAACTTTCCAATACTCTAATCAGCCGACCATCTTGAAGTGCGCTGGTCGGTCAAGAATCATGCCAGGATTCATAATCCAATTTGGATCGATCGTGTTCTTCGCACCTGCGAGCATTGCGCGGTACAACGGATCCACTTCTTTGTCGTACCAAGGACGGAAGCTCCTACCCACCGCATGGTGATGCGTAATCGTTCCGCCAAGCTCGGTAAGCGCGTCAGAAGCTACATCTGAAAGTGCCTGATAATCTTCCAAACTCCTGCTGTGATCTGAAGGCGCAACAACTGTATAATATGGCGCCGGGCCATCCGGGTAGAGGAATGAGAAGCGCCGACAAACAATACCGCCGCCTGTGATCTCTTCCTGTGCCTTTTTGAGGCGGCGAATAACTTCGGTATCGATGGATTCGAACTTATCCCAAGTGTACGCGGTTTCGAAGGTAAAGCTAACCACGCCCATCGCTGCACGCGTATGCATCATTCGCGGCAAATAGCGAAACTGCTTGCGCCAGTTGCCTTGAGCCCCGGAACGGCTGGATTGAAGCGCATCGCCGCCCGAGCCAGTTTTGGTTTCAACGCTGCCGCCATGGTCCTTACAAATTTCAATGCCGCGCTCCAACCATGCGTCGACCGGATGATCGGCCGATTCAAAGCCCAACAGCAACACCGATTTAGAGCCATCGCCGGCGCCATAAAATTTGGCATCCTGTTCATCAAGATAGCGCGCATTGGCAGGAAAGAGGCCAGCCTGAGTGATTTCACGAACGGCACCAGCACCTTGATAGAAACTGTCAAAAGTAATGGTTGCATTGGCGCGGAATTTGACCCGCCCCTGAAGGCGCATCCAAGCCTCTGTAATAATTCCCAAAGAGCCCTCAGACCCTATAAACAGGCGGTCTGGATCTGGTCCAGCACCAGAACCAGGCAGGCGACGATTTTCAATTGTACCCTTTGGCGTGACTACACGCAGACTTTCAACCGATTCGTCAATATGGGTCAGGTGTGTGGCATAATGTCCAGAAGAGCGTGTTGCAATCCAACCACCAAGAGACGAGAATTCCCACGATTGCGGAATATGCCGCAAGGTAAGCCCCTTAGGCTTTAATTGTTCTTCCAGCGCTGGGCCTAATATGCCGGCTTGAATCAAGGCGCATCTAGAAACATCATCAACTTCAAGAATCTTGTTGAGATTGCCTAGATCAATAATCACTGCGCCCGGATAGTCTTCTGGACAACCAAATCCGTCGGTCACACTAGAGCCGCCACCAAAAGGAATAGCGGCGTAGCCCTTGTCGCCGCACCAATCCAACACAGCAGCAATGTCTGCCTCATCTTTTGGATAGGCCACAACGTCAGGAGCATTGTCAAAATCGCGGCGGTAAATCTTGGTTAGATCTTTAAAGCTCTTGCCATAGGTATGGAAAACGCGATCCCATTTGTCGGTTGTACAAAATGGCTGCAAAGAAGCCGGAATTTTGATCCGCGGCTCACGGAGCACAAGCTCTTCTAGTGTAGGATCTGGAAGAATAACCGGCTCATCGATATTGAGCCGTTGAGCCACCCTTTCCGCCATCTCTTTGACTTCTGCAGGCGTAATACCTTCATCCTCATAGCCCCAGCTGTGCCATTTCCGTCGCTTTCCGTAGTAACCTGATTCGCCGCTCATTGCGTTTTCCCTTGATTAGGTGATCCAAACTCCGAAGCAGTATTGACGATCCGTCAGCATTCTCCCATTGCCGCCAGCCTTCAATTATTGACATTTTCGATCAATTTGTTAGTCAGGAACCATGCAGAAGACCAATAACAATTTGATAATTAAGCATTTTTCTAGAAAAAGAGAAGCCACCGCCTTGAGGCTATTGCTTGACGTCGCCGACAAACGAGGGGTTTCGACACCACATATTCTTGAAGGCACTCAAGTGACTGAAGCTGACCTGAGCGACCCCTATTTTGAAATCGAGGCCTGGCAAGAGCTAGTGGCAATTCAGAATCTGGTAGAGAGAGATGGTGACGCATCCCTTGGTATAATGTCTGGATTGCAGCAGCATCTAACATGCTATGGCATTCTTGGTTTTGCCATGATGTCTTGTCGAAACCTTCTGCATGCGTTGGAGATTGCAGGGAAATTCAACAATATCTCTCTTTGGATAAATGACGTGGATGTAGCCAGGCACGGTGACACGATAAAATTTCTTATTCTGGGCCATAGATTGCCCGAGTATTCGCAGAATTTTCTTGCAACCAGAGGCATGGCAGCATTGGTGGTATGGGTGAACGAATTGATTGGACGGGCGGTCATGCCTGTCACTTGCACATTCAAGATACCCAAGCCTGTCGATGCTCAGGAATTTGAAAAATGTTTTGGGCAGGGAATTCAGTTTGGGGCCAAGCAATATTCGATATCTTTCGAAAGATCGGTGTTTGCCGAGCCATTGAAATTTAGGAATAGATGGACGCGAATGCGGTCGGAAAATGAACTTGAAACAACGTTGGAAAAAAGACGTTCCACCGTAAGCAACAAGGTCAGAGACTTATTGTTAAATCTGTCGGATCAGAAATTGTCCACTGAACCAGCTGTCTGTGCTGCCCTTGGACATTCGACCAGCACGCTGCGCCGCAGGTTGCACGAGGAAGATTGCACATTTCGGCAGATACAGTCGGAAGTGATACATGAACGCGCCAGTCATATGCTGCTGTCATCAACCATGACAATTGATCAGATAGCATATGCGCTGGGCTATTCAGAATCGGGCAGCTTTGGTCGCGCATTTAAGCGTCAGGCTGGGTGCTCTCCTGGAGCATGGCGTAAGAAACACACGCGTAAATTTAGCTAATTCATTCGAACAATTTGACTTTGTCTAGTCGCTTCGATCGACAGTGTTATCGGTACAAATTTGAGCGAAAATGACGACAGAAACCCGCAAAATGTCAATGACCAAATCTACACAGACATTCTAGCCTATTTTTAAGTGATAGCCAGTTCAGCTGCTTTATATAGTGGCAGATGCCATGTTCTTTGTTGGACTGATGGCCTTGCCCTCGCGCTAAAATAGGAAACTTGGAATGAAGAGGTTTGACTATGTTGTGGTAGGCGGGGGTTCAGCGGGCTGCACAGTAGCAAGCCGACTCTCGGAAAATGGAGAGTACTCAGTTGCACTCCTTGAGGCAGGCGGAACTCATAATAATCCACTCATTTCGATTCCATTCAATTTTGCTTTTACCGTTCCCAAGGGCTCTCACAATTGGAGTTTTGAAACGGTACCGCAACCTGGATTGAATGGGCGAATTGGCTACCAACCTAGAGGAAAAGTTTTGGGCGGCTCCTCGTCCATCAACGCTATGGTCTATATCAGAGGGGCCAAAGAGGACTACGATAACTGGCAAGCATTAGGGAACAGGGGTTGGTCCTATGAAGACGTACTGCCCTTTTTTAGAAAAGCACAAAACAGGCAAAAAGGCGCTAATGAATTTCACGGCATTGGTGGACCGCTAAGCGTATCTCCACCTCGCAGTCCCAATCCACTGAACGATACCTTTATCCAAGCAGGCGTGGAGTGCCAGATCCCACGCAATGACGACTTCAATGGTGCGACGCAAGAAGGTATTGGATTTTATGAATTGACTCAGGACAATGGGCGGCGTTGCTCAACCGCTCATGCTTACTTAACGCCAGCGAAAAATCGAGAAAATCTCACCATTTTCAAACGCTCCATTGCGGAAAAAGTAATGATCGAAAATGGACGCGCAATAGCGGTTAGAGCAAAAATCGATGGGCGGGCTCAGATAATCAGGGCGAACAAAGAGGTTATCCTATCTTGCGGTGCGTTTCAGAGCCCGCAATTATTACTGCTTTCTGGTATTGGTCCAAAATCCAAACTGGAAGAGCACAAAATCGATCAGGTCCTCGAACTTCCTGGAGTCGGTGAAAATCTGACTGATCATTTAGACTACAGTTTAATCTATGAATCAGATAGCGAATATTGCTTAGGAAGAAATGCCCGCTCAGTATTTCGTGTTGCTATGAATCAACTTCAATATCTGATTTTCAAGCGCGGTGTGATGACCACAAATTTTAACGAATCTGGGGCCTTTTACTACACTAATCCTGAAGAACCCTCTCCTGACATTCAACTGCACTTTGCCTTTAGCATGGTCGACCAGCATGGTCTGAAGAAACATGGGCGTGGCGGCTTCACCTGTCACATTTGTGTCCTGCGTCCGAAGAGCGTTGGCAGTGTAAAACTGGCAGATGCGAATCCGAATTCTCCACCTTTGATTGACCCGGCATTTTTAAAGGATGAGCGCGATCTTGATACAATGTTAGCTGGGGTGAAACAGGCTCAACAAATCATGCAAGCTCCGTCATTTGATGCACATAGAGGAAAGGCGCTCTACGCTGGCGCAAGCAACGATGACGAGGAGCTAAAAGAAGACATCCGCAACCGAGCCGACACGATTTATCACCCCGTTGGTACATGTAAAATGGGCCCAGATAGCGATCCGAATGCTGTTGTCGATCAGAGGCTAAGGGTGCGAGGAATCAAGAGTTTGCGAGTTATTGATGCCTCGATCATGCCAAAAATAGTTTCCGGAAATACAAATGCCCCATCGATCATGATTGGCGAAAAAGGCGCCCATATGATCTTGGAAGATGCTTGATCCATTCGGGACAAGACTCTTCTCTATTTGCAAAACGCAGTTGAACGAAAACGCTCTATTTCGAAATATTTCGTTGGTTTTTCGTAGGATGGCGCAACATTTTTCGAGCCGCATATTGGAATTGATTATTTCTGATCCGAACAGGTTTGTGACCCTCAATGCGAATCTTGGATGAATTGGTCGAAGATTTGTTTCATTCGGCTCTGTCTATCAAGTGCCGAATTTGTGCAAAGTCGATGTCCAAAGCGATAGGATTTTTGGAAGGAAACCGAGATGGATTGGACTGATGCGATTTCGAAATTGACTGCTCGAGGTGAGCAATTCGAGCTTCAGGATATTACGATCAATGGGAATGTGTGCAAATGGTTTGTAAACGCCCCGAGCACTTTGCCGCAAATGATCAAAGAATCGATCAGCGACCAAACTTTTTACGTTTATAAAACAGAACGATACACATTCAATGAAATGTATCAGCGGGCCTCGAGCTTGGCTGCCGAATTGATCGAAAAATATGGTATTTCGCCTGGAGATAGGGTCGCCATTGGCATGCGCAATTATCCAGAATGGCCAATCGCATTTACAGCGATCACATCAATCGGGGGCATCGTAGTCGCGCTGAACGCCTGGTGGGAATCCGATGAGCTCGAATACGGACTGAATCACACCGGAACAAAAGTTGCAATTGTTGATCAAGAGCGGCTTGACCGTATAATTGGAAATGACCGCTTGAATGAAATGCACCTCATCTCGGTTCGATCCGAACCTGAAGAGAGAGCCCAACCGATCGAACCTCTGCTAAGTCGCAAAGTCGATATGCCAGAGGTTGAGCTGGGACCGGACGATGATGCCGTAATTCTGTTTACATCTGGATCAACAGGTCATCCTAAAGGTTCAGTGTCCACCCATCGAAATATCCTCGCCTCATTACTGTCATGGGAACTTGATTTAACTTGCATGGCGGTTTTGAAAGGCAGGACGAAATCTAAAAAAAATGGCAGCAAAGCGTATACCGATTCGACGCTATTAGGGATGCCGCTATTTCATGTGAATGGTTTATTGGCAGTCTTACTAGCCAGTTACCGTAAACAGCGAAAAGTGGTTGCCATGTACAAATGGGATCCCATGCGCGCGGTTGAGCTGGTTGAACGCGAGAAAATAATCAGCTTTGTCGGCACTCCGGCCATGACGGGAGATATCATGCTGGCTGCCCAAGACACTGGTCATGATGTCGGAAGTTTGTTGGCCGTTGGCGGGGGCGGTGCTGCGCGCGCTGAATCGCAGGTCAAGGGCCTTGATGACACATTCAAAAATGCTAAGCCTGGTACCGCCTGGGGTATGACCGAGACCAATTCCATCGGCACATCTATCGTAGGCGATGATTATCTGAGCAGGCCATCGAGTTCCGGTCGCGTCAGCGCGGTTCTTGAATTGGGGGTGGTTGATGATGGCGGAAATTTTCTTCCATCAGGAGAGCGCGGAGAATTATTGATCCGAGGCACTTCAGTTATTCACAAATATTGGGAACGCCCAGACTCCATTGATGATTTTCTAGAAGATGGTTGGTTCCGAACTGGAGATATCGCATATATTGATAAAGAGGGCTTCTTGTATGTCGTCGACCGACTGAAACAGATCATAATTCGCGGTGGCGAAAACATTGGTTGTAGCGAAGTAGAGTCAGCTTTGGCAGGTTATCCGTCTATCATTGAAGCGTGTGTTTATGGTGTGCCTGATGAGAGGCTCGGCGAAGAAGTTGCGGCCACGATATACGCTGACAATCAGGTAGATGTTGCGGCATTGCAAGAAAGTTTGAAAAGCAAGCTCGCCAATTTCAAGATCCCGAAATATGTCCGGATTTCGGAGACCCCTCTGGCCAGAATTGCATCTGGAAAAATC
>NZ_WTYN01000010.1 GCF_009827535.1 Qipengyuania oceanensis
TTCAGCAGCTCCTTTCAAGCCGTAAATAGCCGGTTCTCTAACTCTCAAAATGGACCACTTTCTTGGGGGAAGGTCAGGATTACCAATCCCTGCCCGCTTCGAATTGCAGGAGAGTGTTAGCAATCTCGCTGCGGCACTAAGCCGATATGAGCGACGTGGCGAGATAGCCTTGGGCGGCGAGTCCCTGCAGATTCGTTCGGTGCATCGCTTCGAAGGCACTTCGCTACCGACCGAGACTCCTATCGGATATCAGTTCGAGAAAGGCGGTCACGTCGTCGGAGCAGTTGAATTAAATGGCAGTCCCCGCGTTTTCACAGAAGTGGGGGTCGATCCGGGCATCAAACGAACAATTGTTATCGGAGCGCTAGCTTTGGCGTTGTTGTGGGATCCCGCAAATAGCCAATTGCCCGACGACTGAGTGTCCTTTTGCGGCGCCCACGAGGCTCCCATGGACCAGCGTAAAGCTTTCGTGGCCGCTCCTCCACGCTACCTTTTCGGATTGTCACTTGAGCTTCGACGGTTAAAAACGGCCTTCTTCAGTAGTCTCACCGTTGCTGCTAGCTGAAATGCGCACGACGTCTCAAATTGCGAGATAGACAAGAAGGATACCGAACGTCGCCGTGGCAGCGGGCATCAACCTGACTAATCTTGATGACAATCTCTGCGCCCACCATGCCGCCTCTGCGCCCACCATGCCGCGTAGACAGCGTACCACTTTCGTGGCCCATTAATCAAGATCACCGAGCTGATAACGACGAACCAGCCAAAGATCTCGAATTAATCTGGTGCTTTGTAGGCATCCAACTGAACCAGATCTCTTCACGTTTCACGATAACTTCAGAGTCGATTTTATTAATCTTCCTAGGCACTCGTAAGCGCGAGTCATTTTTAAGCCGCTTTGCGGACGATTTTCTTTGGTACTCGCTCATCAGCTTGCTCAGTTGGAATGCCCGATGGCGCCTCTGCTTTTCCGAAAAGAAAGCCTTGACCGTAGAAGCATCCCATCTGGAGGAGCAACTCACGCTGCTCCTCAGTCTCCACCCCTTCTGCGACGACCTCCTTGCCGAGGTTCTTCGCCATAGCGATCAAGGCTTGAACGATAAGACGCGATCGGTGCTCGATGCAGATCTTCTGCACGAAGCTGCCATCAATTTTCACTTTGTCGATTGGGAAGTCCCGGAGGTGCGAGAGAGATGAGAAACCGGTCCCAAAGTCATCGAGGGCGATTTGCATCCCGGCAGCACGCAACTTCAACAGGACTTTCTGAACCGAACTGGGGTCGTTCACCAGTAGCATTGTCTCCGTGATCTCCAACGTGACATTGCTTGGGGCGATCTTCCTCAGAGCCAGCTTTGCAAGCAGGTCGTCAGCATAATCACGACTCAAAAGGTCGGCCTCAGTCGCGTTGAGGCTGACAAATTGCACTCCCTCTTGTGAAGCAAGGACCGAAGGAAACTCCGTGCAGACGTAATCGATCATGCGGTTGCTGACCTCTCGAGATATGAGCGGATCGAGCAGAGCGGGAAGAACCTGCGTGGCCGTAAGCGTCTCACCCGAGCGCGTGGTCAAGCGCATCAAAGCTTCAAATCCCACAGTCTGGTTGGTGCCGAGCTGTACAATAGGCTGATAGCCGGCAAAGAGTCGTTTTTCGACTAGCGCACTTCGGACGAGGCTGATTGCTTCCTGGCGGATCCGATTGTCGCGTTCCAGATCGAGATGATACTCGTGGGTACGTGCCGGTTCTCGCGCTTTCCCGTGATAAAGCGCAAGATCGGCCCTTCGTAGGAGCTCACGGGCCACGAGCGCCTCTCCGCTGCGAGCGAAACCGCAGGTAGCGCTGACGGAGAGCTTCTGACCCGCGATCTCGACGTCGCTTGAGATGGCACTGATTAGGTTGTCGCCGATCGCTATTGCCTCCCTATTGGTAGTGCCAAAGGGAGTGATCACGGCAAATTCGTCGCCGCCCCAACGCGCGATCAGTGCGCCGGGCGGCGCAGCCTCGCCGAGCCGCGAGCTGACCTCCCGGAGGACTAGATCGCCCACAAGGTGTCCATACGTATCATTGATGTCCTTGAACCCATCGAGATCAAGCAGCAGCACAAAGAAGTCTCTTCCCGTGCGTCGGAAATCCTTGATCCTGTCGCTCAAGCTTCGATCGAACGCCTGCCGGTTGAGCAAGTTGGTAAGCGCGTCGTAATCGGCCGCCCGTTGAAGTGCGAGTCGAGCGTGATAAGACTCTGTTATGTCCTGAATTATTCCGACCACCTTGGGTGAGCTATCCTCACCGCACGTAAGGTATTCTCCGACGACCTTCACGCGCTTCGGTTCTCCGCTCGCGGTGGAAATCTCTGCTTCAAGCTCAGAACGTCCCTTCTGTTCAACTATCTTGCGGAGAGCTTCCTCGACCCTCGGACGATCGTCTGGAAGATACATTCCAAGAGCGCCGTTCAGCTCGATTCGCGCGTCCTTATTGAACCCGAGCATTGCGCAACCTTCCTCGGAATAGGTCAGTTTGCTGGACTCTAGGTCAAGCTCCCATGAGCCAATCCTTGCGGTCTTCTCAGCCTGTGCAAAAAGACGGTTCGCGCGCTCGATCCGGTCAGAGCGCTCGGCAAGATGCGCCGCAAGATAGGCTGCTTCGATCCGCTGCGTGTGCGACTCGATTAGATCCTCAACACTCTTGGCAAAGTAGCGAATCCGCTCGAGATGTAGTTCATCGAACAATCCCGGCCTTGAGTCGGCGAGGCAAAGGGTGCCGAGAAGATGTCCATCCGGGCTGGTCACCGGGTGTCCAAGATAAGAACGGATGTATGGGTCGCCGACCACGAGCGGGTTGGAGCTGAACCGGTCGTCTTCCAGTGCGTCGGAAATGAGGAGCGGAAGTCCCAAATCGATAACTTGGCTGCAGAACGCGACGTCTCGTGAGGTTTCGCAAATTTCGACGCCGGTCTTGGCGAGGAACCACTGTCGATTGGCATCGACCAAGCTGATTAAGGAAATGGAGCAGCCGAACAGGTGCGCACAGAACTGGGTGATACGATCGAAGCTTTTTTGCGGGTTGGTGTCGAGCAGTGACAAAGAGCGCAATGTTGCGACGCGCTCGGCTTCGGTGTGTGCGTGGTGCGACTTCATCCTTTGGCTTCCCCATTGCTCCGTCCGTTGGCGAGCAATCCACTTGGCATCGATATTCGAAAGAGGTTGATCATCCGTTTCCTCAGTGTGCCGACTTCAGTGCGACCCGAGCCTCGGTAAATGGCGCCTCGAGCGACGCACGAACCACGCCGCTAAGCGCTACCGATGCTGCTACGACGGCGAGAGCGATTGCGGTCCATTCCAACCCCCTCCCGACGATCCTGCTCGCCTCTTCAGGGGGCAGAACCCGCATCTGGATCGACGAATTGGCCCGCGGCTTGGCCCGGCGTTCACCATTAATAGGAGGGCGAACGGGCGACGTTCCGGAAAGCAACTCCCGGACTTCGATCTTTTGTTGAGAATTAATTCCGAAGGCAGTGCCCTTGGACCAGACCACCCGGCCGACGGTGCAAATCTGATGATGCCTGATTTCGACGTAAGCGCCTCGTTGCGGAGGCGAGGCGCTGCGGAGCATCATACCGCGAGATGATACGTTGCATACGCGCACGTCCTGCCACCCCTGCTCTGCGAGCATTCGGGCCGCTAACATTAGCGCGTATCGCTCTTCGCGCGTTCTTAGATGCGACCCCATATGCCTGGAGTAACGGTGAGAGGTTGCTGATAAGATATTGGCTGAATAAGGTTCGCTACGGATTGCCAGATTGCAAGCGTGCCTTCTGCCTCACTCTGTCGACTTCACGCCAGCCTCGAGAGCGATGCGCACGGCCTCTCCAGGGGAGTTCGCGCCTAATTTCTTGAGCAGGTTCGATCTGTGCAGCTTCACCGTTGCCTCGGAAAGGTTGAGCCGGACGCCGATGTCATGATTTCTTAGGCCATTCGTCAGAAGCTGTAGAACCTGCAATTGTCGAGGTGTCAGCCCGCCCACTAGACGTTTGGCCCTGCGTCGACGTAAGTGTTCAGTGTCAGTCCCATCACGCACGAGCATTTGTGTGCCAATGAAATGGGTAACCATACCCGCCGCATTTTTGATTGGGGCCATCATTACTGCATTGCAGAACGAGGACCCGTCCTTCCGGTAATTGGTAATTTCGGCCAGTGCTGGGCGTCCGTCAGCAATCGCTTTGCTCAGCAAGTGCTTTCCTTCAGCTTCTGTATCGGGTCCACTTAAAAACCGGCAATTTCGACCGATCACCTCATTAAACGCATAGCCTGTAAGATGGCAGAATGCCTCATTGGCACCAATGATCGGATTGTCTGGTTGCCTGAAGTCGGTAATTATGGTCGCGAGCGGTGAAAGGTGGATCGAGGCGAGGAGCTCTTCTTCGTGCGACATTGCAGCGATCACCTTCGATGTAATTTGAAATTTTCTCCGTGAGGTTGTTTAAGATTGCGCGGCCGCAAACTCAACGGCGCATTATGACAAGCTGAGGCGAAACTTTGAAGCTCCCGCCTCTATCAGCTTCGAGCAGAAGTAGCGGTGGATTAGGAAGAAAAGTTCGAGAATGAAGGTTCATTAGCGGGAACTGTCAGGATTTCCGTGTGTGGGCGGGCATAATGGGTAAGAAGGAGTCCCACTATGTCCCGACGCAAAGAA
>NZ_WTYN01000011.1 GCF_009827535.1 Qipengyuania oceanensis
GTCGCGCGATTGAATGAGAATGCGAGCTCTGTCTTCATCGGTGTTCAGCAGAGCGGGCCGCTAACAGTTGACAGAGACAGGGCGGTAGAATGGCTACGTGCACCGACCAATCCGAATGGAGTGCCCAACTCGGCCATTCTTTCGGCTTATGTCGCAACAGATGATATTGTTGGCCGCCCGTCTGAGAACTTTCTTATCGATTTTCCCAGCGGACTTGGTGAAGCCGAAGCGAGCGCTTTCGAGCTTCCGTTCGAACACCTTCGCGCTGCGAAATATGATCCACATCGCGACGGTGAGCTTGTTAACTATGTTGACTATCGGACAGATACTGACAGCCAAAACTCTTCGTGGTGGGAGCCGCATCGGGCTAGGCCTGCACTCCGCAATCGACTTGTGAATGCTGGTGATTATCTTGCCACAGCCGAAACAACCGAGCATCGTGTCTTTAGATTTCTTCCAGCAGGGACGGTGCCTGACAAAAGCCTCTACGCTTTTCCTGGCGTTGGATTGGAAGGTTTTGGAGTGTTGCAAAGTCGGTTTCACGAGAATTGGTGTACGTACTTTGGCAATCGAATTGGGGCAGGCAATCAGAGGCGCTACAACGCATCTTATGTGTACCTGACCTTCCCCTTTCCCGAAGGTCTGACCCCCGACATCCCCACTGCCGACTACGCCGATGATCCACGCGCGCAGGCTATTGCGGCAGCGGCGGCGCGGCTCAACGAGTTGCGCGAGAACTGGCTCAACCCGCCTGAGCTTATCGAGCGAGTGCCCGAAGTGGTCGAAGGCTATCCCGACCGCATCCTGCCCAAGGACGAGGCTGCCGCGAAGGAACTGAAAAAACGCACTCTCACCAATCTCTACAACACCCGCCCCGCTTGGCTCGACCATGCCCATCGCGCGCTCGATGAAGCCGTTGCCGAAGCCTACGGCTGGGGCGACGACTATCGCGCTGGAACCCTAACTGACGACGAAATCCTCGCGCGCCTTTTCCGCCTTAATCAGGAAAGGGTATCGGCGTGAGCCGGATAGACCTGCTGACAGCAATGAAAGCTTTGGGCCTATCGGGCGCGATGGCCCTTGAGGACAATCTTCAAGCGATCGAAGACCTTGTTGAGTTTCACTACGACGACGCAGAGAGACTTAATTCGGTTCGAAGTGAGTTTGAAAAGTTTCATCATCCATGGGCGCGATCGATAGTCGAAAGAATCGACGGGCATTTAAACAATATTCGTGATTTTCCGATAGATGAGGAGGATGATCCGAATTTCGACATGGACCCCTTGCTGCCAAGTACTGAAGAGTCGCCTCGATTGACAGCAGAGCAAGAACGCCTTCTTAACCTGATCGACTACGTCGAGGCCACCGAGCGCGATAAGTTGAAAACGGTTCTGGATTATCAGGATCACAAGGCCTTCCGCAAAACCGGGGCGGAGCTTCAAGGATTTCCTGGTGTCGCACTCGATGTCGGGCGCGATGACGATCCGATATGGTTGCGTGTCGACCGGCTGCCGAGGAAGGCACCGCCAGCACCAGAGGACGTAGAGCTATCCGTCTGGCTGACCTATCGCGACGATCCCAAAAGCGAGCCGCGACTTAAGTCCGAAATCTCAGGGGCTGTCCTTGTAGAGGCTGGCCTGATCCCCGCCGAAGATGCACCCGAGCATGTTTCCTTGGAACATTTTGCCGAGCGTGAGATGGTCGAGCTTTTGTTCGAGTACTGGCTTAAGAATGCCTGGTCGAATTGGGTCGAGACCGAAACCCCGCGCCGTGAGACAATTGCGCTCTACAATGCGTTGTTCATGCTGCGCCAACAGCTCGAAGGTGTCAGCGATATCCCGCTTGAGCTGACCTGCGGCATCGGTTTTGCCACGCTGTTTCGAGACGGGAAGCGGTTGCGGTATCCGCTGCTTACGGTCTCGCAGGAAATCAGTCTGAACGAGTTGACCCACGCGATTGAGGTGCGACCGCGTATGGAAGCGGACCCCGGTCTCGAATTGGACGCGCTGGATAAGATGGGGCTGGGCGTGCTGGACCAATGGCGCTCCGCGACTGAGAAATTCCTTGGTGAACTTGAGGAAGAAAGCCTGTCTCCATTTGCCCCGGAGACGTTCGCGCCACCGCTACGCCAGGCCGCCGCTTTGCTTGATCCTGATGCTGTGTACTTACCCGACCAAGATCCAGCGCAGCCCGGGATTATCCCTTCGATTGAAACGCAGTTCAGGATCGGCGATGCGTTTGCATTCTTTCAGCGAGAGCGTCGTGCCACTCAATTGATGGAAGATTTGCGTCAGTTCCGCGCGCTTCTCGAAGATGGAGAAGAGACAACAGAACTGCCGAAGGCAGTGGCCTCCTTGCTTGTTGAGCCTGCTAATGCGGTGAGCGAAGAAGAGTATCCCGAGTTCCGCGGCATCTCCAGCATTCCGGGCGTCACCACTTCTAGCGGGGAGGGGAAGGATCTGTTCTTTCCATTGCCGTTCAACCGTGAGCAGGTCGAAGTGGTGCAGCGACTGGAAGTGCGCCCGGGAGTAGTTGTTCAGGGGCCGCCGGGTACCGGCAAGACGCACACGATCGCAAATATAATCAGTCACTACCTCGCCCTTGGCAAGCGGGTGCTCGTGACATCTCAGAAAGCGCCCGCACTGAGGGTTCTTCGCGACAAGCTACCAGAAGCGGTGCGTCCTCTTGCAGTGAGCCTCCTTGAAAGCGATCGCGACGGCCTTAAGCAGTTTCAGGAATCCGTCGATATCATCGGCGAAAAACTGCAACGGCTGCGGCGGCATGAGTTGCAGGACGAGATTGATGATCTGGACGAGCAGATTGACAGGCTGCACCGGCAATTGGCGCTAATCGATACAGAAGTCGACAAGATCGGACGCGCGGCAATTTCGCCAATCACGCTGGATGGCGACACTTACGAGCCAATGCGCGCCGCTAGAATGGTCGCAGCCTCGCCGGAACTAACAGCTTGGATGCCTGATGATCTGGAGGTTTCATCAACCTGCGATCCAGCATTTTCCGATGCTGACATTGCCGAACTCAGGACGGCTCGGAAGGCAGTTGGTGACGACCTCGCCTATCTGAATGCGTGCCTTCCGGACCTTGAGCGCCTTCCCACAGTCGAAACGCTCCTCAATGCCCACAAGGATCTGTCTAAAGCCGAGCAGATAAGGGAGAGGATAAGCAAGGGCGAACTTCCGGCTTTGCGAGAGGACCGGGATGACACTGTTTCGCGCCTGCGAGACCTGACGGCAAAACTGAAGTCACTATCTGCAGAGGAGCAACGGGTATCAGGGGCACCCTTTGCATGGACTGATGAGCTGCTTCTTTGTCTTGGGCAAACCGGACCGGACGACCGTCTAACCGCGTTGGAGAGCTTGCGCGAAGAGGCTTTAAGGCTTGGAGCCGAGTATCAATACTTCCTGACCAGACCGGTTTTCGTGCCGGAAGAAGCGCTTAGCGATCCGAAGTTTCTTGTTGCGATTGAGAAAGAG
>NZ_WTYN01000012.1 GCF_009827535.1 Qipengyuania oceanensis
AGACTTGTCCATCTGACATCAGCTGCAAGATCTGCTCTTGAACCTGAGCTTCAGTAACCCGAGCGGAGTCCTGCTCCTCATCGTCAGAAGGCACAACGGTAGCAAGTTCTTCGCTCGAATGGTCTGCTTGGCCCTCACAATTCTCAACGGGTTCAGTAGGTAGATCGACTTCGTCTTGCGCGTCATCCTCAGTCGAGTCAGAGGAACGCCAAGCTCTTAGTTCTACATGTCGACTGGTCCACTCATCTGAACCGCCAACTGGCTGGATACCACGCTCGGATAGGAACCCGACCAGTTCCTCCATCACCTGTCTTTGATCCCTGACGAAACGAGATGCGAAGCACCTCCAAACTGTCCAACCAGCCCTTTCCAAGATGCGCTGCCGGTTCATGTCGGAGGCCCAACGATCAGGTCCGTGATATCGGTCGCCATCGCATTCGATTGCGACGCGGCGGTCATTCTCACCTTCGACCACGAGGTCGATCCTAAAATCGCCTACTTTGACTTGGGTGTCGACTCTATAGCCTCGCTCAACCAACAGATCGTACATCTCGCGCTCAAAATCGGACTCGCACTTTTCCCGCCGGTCCTTGGCCTCTTGACCATCAGACGGGAAGGGCATCCGGAAATGGTCCAGCAGCGCGCGGCGAAGCTGATCGGCATGTCCAAGGGCTTCAACGTCTACTGAGCGAACCAAATACGTTCGATCACATGCTCGCGAAAGGGCGACGTTGAAGCGTTGCTCAAATCGGACTCCCGACAGAGCGCTACCACCCGCTTGAGCAACCAACGATATGAACATGATGTCTCGCTCGTCACCCTGAAAAGCTGTGGGATCGCCCACGCGCAGGTGGTGCTGTTCGATCACCTCTGGTCCGAGTTTTTGCTCGATCAGGCCATAAATGTGAGCTGCCTGCTTTTGACCCAATAGGGTTGTTACGCCGATTGTCCGCGTTGCCATCTTTGGGTCGGATGCGATTCTCTCAATCTCTTCGACGATATATGCCGCTTCCGGAGGATTAATGTCTCCCTGTCGATATCCGTCTTCAATTCGAACGTCGATCAAGGGAGGATCAAGCCGTTCCGAAGCAGTCGGTAGCCGCAGAGGATTCAGCCTGTGATTGTAGAACTGCGCCTTGGAAAATTCGATGATGGGCGCGACACAACGGAAATGTTCGGTAAGCATGATCGCCCCACCGGCGAAGACCACCTTGCCAAGATCGTACAGCGATTGTTCCTCGCGTAGCGAAGCCCGATAATCGGGGACTTGCCCAGAAAGGTGTCGTACCGCGAGTTCATCTGCACGCGTCTGGTCGCGTCCGACAAGGTCCGGACTGACCTGCTTATCATCGCCAACGATGAGGATTGTCTTGGCCCGTAGTAGGGCGGGTAATGCCGCTACCGTCGATTGCGATGCTTCGTCAACGATCACGAGATCGAAGAGTCCCAAATCTGCTGGAAGGGACTCTGAGACCCGGTAATGCGGCATAATCCAGCATGGCAAAGCGCCCTTGGCGCGATCGGATGCCTCACGCGCCTGGCGCCTGTATCGGCCAGCACGTTTCCCAGTACCTCGTCCAATTCTTCGAACTGCATCTGCATAGGCGGCAAGTGCCGCCTTGACCCCATCACTAGCCTTCTTGCTGAGCTCCAACCAGGTTCGCAGTTCAATCGAGCGTTCGTATGCTCGTTTGAGGAGAACCTCCTTCTCGCTGCGATCAGTGCCGAGTTCCCTAAGGCGGTGATGCTTGTCGTTCGTATCCAGCCACCCCTCTAGGCGACGAAGACGCCAACGGTTTTCCCAATCACCGGGTAGAAGTTCGTCCTCAACACCATTGACCGGATTGGACCTCAAGCGCCGAGCCCATTTTGGCGCACCTGACATCTCAATGAGGTCTGTCACCTCCGCAATCTTCGCGAAAGCGTCGTGTTTCCCTTTTACTTCTCTCAGACGCGTAATGAACGAATTCCACGCTTCTGCCAGTGCATCAATTGATACTTCCGGGCTGCCCAAACGCGTAGCCGCCAGGGCACGAAGCTCCGCGCTGATTTCGTATTCACAGGGCTCTAGCTCGGAGAGGAGAGAGGTCCGCAAACCTTCAGCATCAGCCAATCGATATCGCAGAAGATGAGCATCGACGGCTTCAAGCAGACCGCGAATTGCCTGCTGATCACCATCCCGCAACGCAGGGGACGAAACAAAAGTAGCATCGACCGCAGCATGGATCTCTCGACGACTTGCGATCAATGTATTAGCAGCGTCAATATGATCGAACTGGCGTCTTGCGAGTTGCGCCACGCCCAACTCTTGTCCTTCCAGACGATCACCGATCCCGCCAGCCACCACGTTGTTCCACGCTGTCTGAAATCGCCGAATTGAAGCCCGTGCTGTAACAAATCGTTGAACGTCGCTCCATTCGTCGGCAGTTGAAGCTGGTTCGCCCAATACAGTGACCTCACCCAGCTGAGCCTTGAGTTTGGAAGCGAATAACCCGCCAACGAGCCCGACTGCCGGTTTACCTTCGGCCTCTTTCTCAATCGCAACAAGAAACTTCGGATCGCTAAGCGCTTCTTCCGGCACGAAAACCGGTCTGGTCAGGAAGT
>NZ_WTYN01000013.1 GCF_009827535.1 Qipengyuania oceanensis
TTCAGGCCGCCCAGCAGGGCGACAACAACCGCCGGAACTCTAACTTAACCGGTGGACCACCCTAATGGGGCAGGTCATGAGCACGGTTGGCTTTGCCCAACCCAACCAAGAAGACTCTTCCTCTCCACCGCTGGGCCTTACGCGCCCAAATTTTTCGCTATAATAAGATGGCAGAATCTTTGGGGGGTGGCAGATGTCGCTTCGGTTTGTCCTAACTGTCGTTTCGTTCGTCGCGATCTGGGCTGGCCCGTTGGAAGCCGAGGAATCGGGCAACCCCTGGCAATTGATTGCAAGGGAAGACGCGCGGGCTGCGCTTGAGCTTATCGAAAGCAATCATCCAGGCGCTGATCCATCGCTGGGTGACGCCAGGTTTCTTGAGCGTATTCGCATAGCGCGAGCGAATGTCGAACAACGTCTTACGAAGGTCGATAGCTATCCCGCCTACAACGCCTTGATGTCTGGTTTGGCTGCGGATTTTGGAGACGGTCACATCTGGTCGACTGCCCTTGTAGAGTACAAATTTCGCGCTTGGACAGGAATCATCCTTTCTCGCCGCGGTGGAGCATGGATAGTCGGAGCCCAAGAGCAACACGACGGCGAAAGAGACATAGTTGGGTTTCGGCTTGTTTCCTGCGATGGAGCAGATGTCGATGCATGGGCGAGAGAACGGATTGGACTCTTCAAGGGCAATCCGGAAGTGGAGTCGCAGCTTGCCCAGAACGCGGCGTGGCTCCTGTTGCGTGACGGCAACCCGTTTCTCACTCGACCAGAGAGTTGTGTCCTTGAATCCCCCCAAGGCGTGCGCGAACAGGTCGATCTCAATTGGCGCCAAATTCAGGTTGCTGATTTGGAGCCGTTCATTGTCCGCGCCGAAGGTAAGCGTACGGGGGCGGGTATGGGGGTTGAGAAGTTTGACAGGGGGTATTGGATCAAGCTTGAGACCTTGGGCGCCGGTGCAGCGGAGGTTGTCGCTGAAGTAGACAAGCACCAGAAAGAGCTAAGGACCGCGCCGATGGTCGTGCTAGATCTTCGTGGCAACGGCGGCGGAGACTCCTCCTACGCATCTGCAATTGCGACAACGCTCGTTGGTGCAGAAACCGTTGCCGCAGCGGCGCGACCAGCAGACGACTGTCGGGGAGCCTTTTGGCGCGTTTCGCCAGGCAATCTCGAGATGCTTCGCGGCTGGCGCGATCGCTTGGCGCGCGATGATGCGAAATCTTTCAGCTATGTCTCTGACCTCGTGCAGGACATGGAGGCTGCCCTGATTGAAAGCCGTGCTTTTGCGCCGGCATTGCCAAGTTGCGCGAGAGAGCCCTCGACCGAAATCATCGCTGATGGCCACAAGTTACCTTCCCCGGAAATGCTCGGGCGGCTCGTGCTATTAACGGATCGGAGCTGTTTCAGCTCTTGCCTGATCGCCGCTGATCTTTTTCTTCGCTTGGGCGCACTTCACGTCGGCGAAGCGACCGATGTTTCAACTCGCTACATGGAAGTCAGGCAGGAGGTTCTTCCCTCGGGAATCCGTACGTTCTCGACTTTGCAGAAGGTTGCACTTGGCTTGGAAGATTATGGTCCATTTGAGCCTGAGGTAAACTACTCCGGCGATCTAGCTGACACGGAGAAAATTCAAGGTTGGATCAGCCAACTCCAGTAATGAGTGTCTTACGTTCACAAGCGAGAAATTTTAGAAGCGGCAATTCGTGGTCGGTGAACCAACGCTGGTTCGGAGTAGCAATAATGAAGACGATTGCTCCTGCTTTTCTACTGTCCCTTGTGGCCTGCAGCACATTCCCTGCCGCAGAGATGCGACTTCCTCACAATCTCTCGTCGGTCGAAGCAGAGCAGATCGTAGGGATTGATGGTTGGACGCATGGCTGTTTCAAGGGCGCTGGCTATGCTGGCGGATATAAACGCTCAGAGAGGCGCTCGACCTACCTCGACACTTTTGATCGTCGTGCCGGCCACGCGAGCTTCACTATTGAAGGGCCGATGATCAGCAGCGTTATCGACGGACGTTGCCATATGCGGGAACGTGAGCTTCAATTTGGAACTGTCAGCTTCACGACTAAGCCAATGGCATATCGCTGTGAATTCTTGTCCGACGGATTGACCTGCCCCATTAGGGTGGTCCACCGGTTAAGTTAGAGTTCCGGCGGTTGTTGTCGCCCTGCTGGGCGGCCTGAA
>NZ_WTYN01000014.1 GCF_009827535.1 Qipengyuania oceanensis
TCAGGCCGCCCAGCAGGGCGACAACAACCGCCGGAACTCTAACTTAACCGGTGGACCACCCTAATGGGGCAGGTCACCGAGTTCGAGCGCCTGCCGCTGCCGGAGAATTTCCGGGCCGTGGTCGAAGGCGTCGGCCCTACCAAGCCGCCGCCGAAGCAGCCGCGCCAGCGCGTGCAGCCGAAGCCGAAAGGTGCGCGTCCGCAAGGCGAAGCGCCAAGGGACAACGCCCCCAAGCGCAAGCACCCGAACCGCAAGGGCAAGCCTGCGCATGGCGGCGCTCAGGGCAGGCCGGCTGGCGGCAATCGTCGGCGCGGCAACCGTCGCGGCAGGCCCGGTGGCCAGTCGCGCTCGGCCAGCGCGTAACGCATTCGCTACTCGATACGAAAGCATGTCTTGCCAGCTGTAACGGTTGGCAGGCGGCTTTCGTGCCGCCATATCGCCCTGACCAACTGCGGAGCGGCCCATGGCTGAAGACTACGACTACGACCTGTTCACCATCGGCGCCGGATCGGGCGGCGTGCGCGCCAGCCGTGTCGCCGCGTCGCATGGCGCAAGGGTTGCGGCAGCGGAAGAATTCCGGGTCGGCGGAACCTGCGTAATCCGCGGCTGCGTGCCGAAGAAGATGCTCGTCTATGGTTCGATGTTCGCTGAGGAGCTGGGCCATGCGCAGAACCTCGGCTGGACGATCGAAGGAAAGAGCTTCGGCTGGGCAACACTGCGCGATTTCGTGAACGCCGATGTCGACCGGCTGGAGGGGCTTTACGGCCAGACGCTCGCCAATCACGAGGTCGAGGTCTTTGCAGAGCGCGCGACCATCACCGGCCCGCATTCGGTCAGGCTCTCCAGTGGCCGCGAAGTCACTGCGAAATACATTCTTGTTGCCACGGGCGCGCGGCCTGCCATGCCGCAGTTTCCCGGTGTCGAACACTGCATCAGCTCAAACGAGGTCTTCCATCTCGCCCGGCAGCCGCAATGCCTGATGGTTGTCGGCGGCGGATATATCGCGATGGAATTCGCCGGGATTTTCAACGCGCTGGGGAGCGAGGTAACGGTGGTCAACCGGACCGACCGGATCCTGCGGTCCTATGACGAACAGATCGTCGATAGAATGCTCCATATCGCCATGGGGCGCGGGATCGATTTTCGCATGCACAGCCAGATCAAGTCGGTTGAGAAGGATGCGGATGGCTGCCTGCAGGTCGATCTGGGCGGCGCCCGGCCGGTCGCGGTCGACCAGATACTGATCGCCACGGGCCGTTCACCCAATACCGAAGGGCTGGGGCTCGAGAATGCAGCTATCGAACTGGGCAAGGGCGGAGAGATTCCGGTCGACGAATACAACCGCACAAGCTGCGACAGCATCTATGCCGTGGGCGACGTTACCGATCGTGTGCAGCTGACGCCGGTCGCAATCCGCGAAGGCCATGCCTTCGCCGATACCGTCTTTGGCGGAAAGCCGCGCACGATCGATTATTCGGCCATTCCCAGCGCCGTTTTCAGCCAGCCGCCGCTTGCAGGCGTGGGCCTGACCGAAGCAGAGGCGCGGCGCGTCCATGGCGACGTGAAGGTCTATTCCTCCGATTTCCGTCCGATGAAGAACATCTTCTCCGAACACCCCGAGCGCGGGCTTTATAAGATGATCGTCGACGAAACCTCCGAGAAGATCCTCGGCATCCACATGATCGGCCCCGAAGCGCCCGAGATCCTGCAGGTTGCAGCCGTGGCGGTTAAGGCCGGGCTGACCAAGCAGGCCTTTGACGACACTGTCGCCCTGCATCCGAGCATGGCCGAGGAACTAGTGCTGCTGAAATAGTGCAATTCGCCTGCTGCCAGGGCGCAAGAAGTCGACTAGCATTGTTCCCGACGGATGTTGGGGAAGGATGGGCATGAGTCGTCTTTATGATCAAAATCACCGCAAACTTCAGGATGAGTTCGGTGACCTTCCCCCAAGAAAGTGGTCCATTTTGAGAGTTAGAGAACCGGCTATTTACGGCTTGAAAGGAGCTGCTGA